>CAZIWT010000004.1:0-35289 GCA_964542895.1 uncultured Thermodesulfobacteriota bacterium | reverse complement strand
TATCACGTGAATCCTCCCCGCCGCCACCGCCGGGACAGCCTCAAACCTCGACCATATCTCGTTTGCCCTCCTGTAGGTCTCTCCGGGGTACATCGTCGTGACGACGATGACCTCCGGAGCCCTGACGATCACCTCCTCTATCGAGAACCGGGGATAGCGGACCCTCTCCCCGGCGGCGATATTTGTACCGCCGGCGATCTTTATCAGGTCGTCCTGAAACGTCCCGGAGCTGATCGTTATGATCGGTTCCACCGAAAGGGTTAAAAGGACCCTGACCCTCTTGAGGCCCTTGACCCGCTCCCTGACGTCGTTGATCCTCTCCTCCATCTTTCGGGCGAGGCTCTCCGCCTTTTCCTCCTGCGACACGAGCTTCCCTATCTCGCGGACGGTCGTGATTATCCCGGATACGTCGGTCGGGTTTATGACGTATACCGGTATTCCCAATGTGTGGAGCTTCGCTATCTCCTTTTCCTTCTCCCCGTCGGCGGTGGCGATCACCACATCGGGGGAGAGCTCCACGATTCTCTCCAGATTCGGCTTGATGTAGGTCCCCACCTTCGGCAGGGAGCGGGCGGCCTCCGGGTAGTCGGAGAACTCGCTGACGCCGACCACCACCTCCCCAGCGCCTACGGCGAAGAGTATCTCGGTTATGTTGGGGGCAAGGGAGACAATCCTCTTCGGGTTTTCCGGGACGGTTATCGTGCGACCCATCTGGTCGACGATGCGCCTGTCCAAGGCGTAGCCTACCGCCGCCGCGAGAGCCGCGAGGAGAGTTATTGTGATTAGTGTTTTTTTTCTTTCCAAAATAAAACCCCGACCGGGGAGGGTCGGGGTCAAATCGAATATCAATTGCCTAATATCAAACAGGGATCAAAGGCGATTATATCAGGCGGCAACGTACTGAGCTGATTCAACCTTTAACGTCAAATGCCGGAGACATCATAAAAGCACCCTTTATAAAGCCACGATAATGTGACGAGGTCTTTTCAGCTCGGCCACGATTGGATTGAACGCCTAAGATCGGTTCACGGCTCGGCTTCGATTCTTGAGGCCGTCCCCCCCTCGGAAGACGGGCGTGTCCGAGTCTCGTCGGAAGCCGATTCAATATCAATCAATATCACAATGGCACCAGCATTATGTAATGCGGGCTTTCCTTTTGCTCACCGGCTTTTGGCGAGAGACACGCAGAATCCTATCGGGTATCGGTCAGGTTCCTGGCTTGGGGGAGTTAAGACGCCCTTGGATATCTATCCATATCTCATTAATATGGTCGGGCAAACGTTGCCCTTTTCTGACAGCCTCGGCCGATTAGTGGAACTCCCCATTCACAGTTGCGGGGCAGCGACGGATTTTCACCGTCTTCCCTGAGATCGAGCTTCGCGGCATCATCCATATTTCCTCAAAACATTCCCCCTTATCAATTTTTCCCGATAACTGCACCCACGGAGGATTATTGATCATCCCCGACAATCGCCACCAACTCCCTATAATTACCAATCCTTCCCAATTATCACTACCCCTCATAACAATCAACTTGCCAGCCAATCTTCACCTTCCATGATTGTCGAACTGCGCTGAATAGTTCCCCCAGCCCCTCAACTAAAAATTGCCAACCCCCCGCCGCGAAACAAGATCGCCGATCCCAAAAATAAAAAGTCAAAGAACAGCTGAGTATTGTGACAAATTATATCTTTTTAACTTTTTTGTCAATAAAAAATGTGCTGAAGGGTTAAAAAAAGATTTGCCGATTTGTGGAATCGAACTCAAAATTTGTATTCTTCATTTTTCGGGTCGAAGTCTTTATCCGTGAGTTTTACATCGGTCTTGATCTCTTTGTAGAGATACGACTCGATGAGACTTCCGCTCTCATCGTAGGAGAAAAGGGCGCAGATAAGGTGTGAGCTTTTGTAGATATATATCTCGGTACTGTCCGCGTAGCTGCTCTTTTCCACCCGGATGTGGATCGTCCCGTTACCGTCGTATATCTCGTCGCCGACATACGAGAGGCGGATCTCATGGCCTGGTTTTTTCATGTCCTCTTTTATCGTCGAGTTTATCCTCCTTATCGTTGACGCCATTCCCGCCTCGGCAACGCTGTGGCGGTTATCCCTAAATGCCAGGCGGCTTTCCGGCGAGATCCTGATGGTCAACGCACCGAGGATTCCGCCCGGGCTCACCATCATCTTATCGTTGTTTCGGCCCTTTACGTAGATTATCTCCCTCCCCTTATTTTTGCCGCTGTTTATTTTCATGTAGATCATCAACGGTTTTTTCCACTTTACAAAGATATTTTCCGCCGGATTGAGCCTTCCCCTTATCCTCTCCTGCTTTATGAGAGTCAGCGTGTATTCGTTGAGCGCATTTGCCCTCTCCCGACACTTTTTCAGCTCTTCAAGCGCCTTCTCCGTAGTGTCAACGCCCCCCTGTGCTGAGAGAAGTAACGGGAAAAACAACAGGAACGACACAACAAGGTCAAGAGAGGCCGTCTCCTTTAGGAATCTATGGATTTTCTTCTTGTCCACATCTGTCTCCAATATTCAACATTAAATATCTTCCCAGGCGGCAAATAATATCACATAGGAATTGTAATTTCCATTGAGATTTTTTCGATTTTTTTAGCCTTTTGCCGGCAGATAAAACAACAAAATCCGAAGGATTTTGCAGCAAAAAGTGTTAAAATAGTACAGTGGAGACAAACGCTCAAAATGGGGAGATGTCCGACTTCGACGCAATGGCGGCCGCGGCCCGGGGGGATAGGTCCGCCTTTGATGTAATAGTCAAGAGGCACCAGAGCGCCCTGATCAACTATTTTTTTCGCTACTCGGGAAACCTCGATACCGCCGCGGAGCTCGCCCAGGAGGTCTTCCTCAAAGTCTACAAGGCTAGGGAGAGATACAAGCCGGAGGCGAAGTTTACAACCTACCTCTTCAGGGTGGCCCACAACCTTGCAATCAACGAGCTGTTCGCAAAGAAGAAACCCGACATAAGATCCATCGATAGCGAAAACGGGATCGACCTCCCCGATCATGAGGGCAACAATCCCGAGACGGGAACGATGGCGGTTGAAACCTCCCAAACCATCAAGGAGGCCCTGTCAAAGCTGAACCCCGCCGAGCGCTCCGCCATTGTATTGAAATATACCCAGGGGATGAGCTACGCCGAAATCTCCAAGACCATTGGGCGAAGCACGGCCGGCGTGGAGTCGCTCCTTATCAGGGCGAAGACCAAGCTAAAGAATGAGCTTAAGAAGAGGGGGATCACAGGAGAGATGTTTGGGTGATGTGAAGGGGAGGTTACTTCGAGATTCACGATATGGATTTGGGAGTTTGAAATAGGTATCTTGGGATATTTTGACTTTGGATTCTGATATATAAAATTATGATCCGATTATTGTGCAGAGGAGATAAAACTCCCTTCGGCTATTTGGAAACGGGAAAACCATACTTGTGGGGAAAAGCCTTAAGGGAAAATTTGTTCGCATGATTTTTGTAGGAGCGCTGTTTATATAGCTAAGAGGACAAAGAAATGAGATCATTCAGGAAAATAAAGGGAGATAAGAAAGCCCACAGGTGGGCCGCGGCGCTATTCGGGCCGTACCTCGACGGAGAGCTCGATCCGAAGAGGAGAAAAAAACTCCAAGACCACATCGAGGAATGCACGGCCTGCAGGGCGGCGCTCGAAGAGGAGAAGGCCCTTATGTCGAGGCTCGCCGGTGTTCTTGGGCCGGAGGAGATTCCCGCGAGATACGATATCTCGGCTTCCGTTGAGAGAGAGATAAGATCTCTCGAAAAGGAGGGGGAATTGAATCCAATCAAGAGGCTGTTTCCGTGGGGGAGGAGGCTGATGCTTCGTCCCTCCTTTTCTTACGCGATCGCCGCCTTGGCCGGTATATCGATCGGCGTCTTTTCGGGTATGCTCACGCCGGGGTCGACCAACGGCGCTATATACGTCAACGGCGAATCCTCCTACACCTCCTCCCTCGACTACATGATCGAAAGGATCTCATATTCGGAGGACGAGTCCCTGACAAAACTTTACTTCGGCACCGAAACGGAGGATGCAGATGAATAAGAAAGCCTTGATTATAATCCTCGTCGTATCTCTCGGAATAAACGTGGGGCTCTTCGGAATGGTCCTGTATCGTGGGATTTCGAGAACCGGGCCCGATCGCTTTGGACCTAAATTCCGACCGACGGATCCCCGCCCGGAGCGTCATCTGCCGGGACGGTCTGGATCCACGCCGCCGGGGCTTCCGAAATGGTTCGAGAGCGAGTGCAAACTGACCGACCAGCAGAAAGAGGATATAGAAAAGATTTTGACGGAGAGCCACGAAAACCTCGATACCCACAGAACAACCATCCATGAAAAGAGGAAAGAGCTCTTCACACTCATCAACAAGGAGGACCCGAACCTCGAGGAGATAGATAAAAAGATCTCGGAGATTTCCAACCTGGAGCTCGAGATGGAGAAGATGTTCGTAAGGAAAATCATATCTGTAAGGAACGTCCTCACCCCGGATCAGGTCAAGCTGCTGGACAGCCACATTGAAAAACATATGCGCCCCAGGCATAAAGACTCCCCGGGCTTCAAAGGGAAGAAGTACGGTCATAAAAAATGGAAGGGCGATAAAGGCAATCGGTGGGGCTGGAGTAAGCATAAGACAAGAAGGTGGGGAGATGACGAGCTTAAGGGGAATAAACCTCCGCAGTCGGAAGAGAGTGAATCGGGCGAAGAGGGAATCGAGGGCGGTGATACAAGCGACACGGAGAGATAACCAAAAGCCTTACGGATTACGTTTAACATATGAAGCGGACTTTAACAAACAAGGAGACAACGATCAGAATGAGAATAAAAAAAGCTATCAAGTTATTGACAGTAGTTGTTGCGGTCTCGGCCTTCGGCGTCCTCGGCACCGCTTGGTGGAACGGATCGACAAAGGCGGAGGAGACCAACAAATTGCAGAGCCAAAAGACCAACCGCCAACGCCTCCGGGACGGATCTAACTGCACGACGGGCGGTGAATTAAATAAAAACACCGATTCTTCCAACAGCACAAACACCGGAAACAAAAACAGATACAGGGGCGGCAACGGCAATAAGTCAGGCGTCAATAAATCCAAGGGGAAGGGAAGTTCAAAATAGAGCTAAATCCCAAAAAGTATTGATCGAGAAAAAAATTTGCGGTCGATTTACCGTTTACCGATTTTGGTATACCAAGAACAAAAACTAACCTAAAAGAGGAGAAAAACAATGAAGAGAGGATTAACAATAGGAGCGGCGGTATTTGCCGCGGTCGTGCTGGTCTTTGCCGCTTTGGCATTTGCACAGACCGACAAGACCGCACCCCCGACACGCCCCTTTTACGGTCCAGGCTACGGGCCCGGCGGCTGTCTGTGGGGATACAACACCACTCTCAAATTGACCGAAGATCAGCAGAAGAAGCTCTCCGATCTTATGAGAAAGGACGTGGTCGATAAATCAAAGATAAGAACGGAGATGCAGCTTAAGCGTATCGAGCTCATGACGCTCTATCAGGCGGACAAGCCCGATCTCAAGAAGATCGACAGGATAGAAGATTCAATCAGAGATCTCAGAGACAAGGAGTTTGATCTGAAGAGGAAATTCAGAGACAACGCCAGGAAACTTCTCACAAAAGAGCAGCTCGAGAAAAACCCGTACGCATTTTGCGGACGCGGAGCCGGCATGGGCCACGGAGTGGGGCATCACGGTAAAGGACGTAGTGGAAAAGGAGGCTTCGGCGGTATGAGTTTCCCCCGCTGATAAGCTGAACAGACGCAACGTCTCAAGAAGGGGGCCGGTTTTCCGGCCCCTTTCTTCATTGAGCCATATCCTACCCCCCCAGAAATCTCCCGGCGTATTCTTCCGCCAGCTTTACGTAGTCCATCAGCCTGTCCGGGGCCGCGGCCACCGTTCCGTCAACTACCGTAACCATCGGGATCTGCTCCTTCACCAAGGTCGGCATGGCAAAGGGGCCGCAGCCGAACTCGTGCACCCCGGTGCTCCCCCGGCACGGGGAGGGGTAACAGAGGTGCGGAGTGGAGCGGGCGTACCTTTCGAAGATCCCGGGCCAGTGGGCCGGCCCGCCCCACTGGGTCAGGGGGGTAATACCCAGAAGCGCGTCGTACCAGAGCTCCCCGGCGACAAGGAGCTCCGGGCGATTAGACTTGAGCTCCACCTTGATATTCTTCCACCCCTCGTATACTTGATAATATGGATCGTTGGTCCAGGTATCGTGGGTGTCCAGAAATACGGCGTCGACGCCGTAGCCGTCTATTATGCCGGCCAGCGACTCGATCAGTTTTTCCTGCCACGCTGGGGCCGCCGGGTTGAGCCATATCTGCCAGCCGGGGTCGTACGACCTGTCGGTACTCCAGTCCGGGCGGTTTCCCAAAAACTGGGTCCCGGAGGCGTCGTGGAGCAGCGAGATCGGGCCGTAGTCCGGGAAATCGGGATGCTCGCGGTTGGTGCAGTTCGCCCCGAACATCGGCATCAGCTTAACCCCCAGCTCCCTTGACCCCTCGACGAGCCTCCTGAAGTCCTCGACCCCCCCCAGCCTCGGCTCCGGGCGGTAATCGCCGTACTGCCAGTAGTAGCGTCCCTCCCACCCGGGCAGATATGCGAGGAGCCTCTTTCCCTCGATCCTCTTTGCGAACCACTTTATGACGTTCAGCATCTCCTTGTAGGTGTTGAAGATATAGCCGGTAAAGTGCATCCCGTGGATAGACAGCACAAGGCTCACGTCTCTAAACCACTCCGGGACGTCCGCCCTCGTCTCGTAGGTCGAAAAACCGTACGTCCCGGCGACCCAGTCGAGAAACTTCGACGCCTCGGCCGGAGTGTCCTTCGTCGTTCCCATCTCCCAGGGTGCGGTGTCGATCATCTCGGAGGCCTCGTTGGCCGGAGCCTCGTATATCAGCTCCACGTCCACGACGCCCGCCTCTTCCTCCCTCGGGATAAACGAGAAGCGCTTAGGGGAAACAACCTCGTCCTTCGCCGCGAAGTAGGTATACGTGTCGTCGTTCCTCAGAAAGACCATAGGCATCTTCAGCTTGTACTCGTAATCCCAGCGGGGGTAATCGAAGGTGAGGCCCCCCCAGGGGAAGGGGAGCTTCTCGGAGTGGTCGCTCGTAATGTCTTCCCCCCTCAATCCGTAGATGATGACCTTCACGGCCCTAAGCTTGTCTTTAAACGCCGCCTCCACCTTGAACCTCAGCCTGGGGGAGTCGGAGTCGAGCTTCTCCACGAGGAGCATCGCCCCGCCGTCGCACTTCTCGCTGCCCCCTGCCCAGGTCAGCCCCCGGGCGGTAAGGATCGCCTTGTCCCCCTCGACCTTCAGCTCGCTCCTCTGGGGGTCGAGCCCGTAGACGTTTTCGTAGGTAAATATCTCGAGGGAAAACTCCACGTCGAAGATCTTATATTTGGGGTGATTGGGATCGTAGCTTAAGCGCTGCATATTTACGTCCTCTAAAAACGTCCTCTAAAAATATTTCAATGGTTATGATTTACCCGATAACTGCGTATCCTTTTTGAAGGTTCCCATATTTTCCCCGCCTCTCAAATACAAGCGGTTGGTTCGAGGATAGCAGAATCTCGATATTTGTCAAGACCGGCCTCAAAGACATACGCCGCCGTAGACTGCTGCCATCGATGAAATCAACCTGACCTGTCGTGATTGCGCCACAATAAATAAGCCGTATATATAATATCTTCAAGAACCACGGTCAAGGTCAAAAACCGGACTTCTTTTTACCGCTCTTGAAAGGCCCGGAGCTCGTCCCGCCCCCCTTGTCTTTGGCGTTAGGCTTTTCGCCCTTCTTGACTCCCTTCTTCGAGTAAGGCTCCTTCAGGTATTTCTCGGCGAGGGCCTTTCCCGCGCCCTCGATCCCGGAGTCGACCGTCTCCCTGTATCTCCTCAGCGCTTCTTCCCTCTCCCCCCTTAAGTCGTGGATCATGCCGATCCTGGCCAGCGCCAGGGGGCGCACCCAGTCGTAGTTGGTGTCGGTCACGACGAGCGCCTTTTCGAGCTCGTCCACCGCCCCTTCAAGCCTCCCCATATCCATCAATATCTTTCCCACGAGGTGGTGGAGTCGGCCGGCAACGGCGTCGTCGAAGTAGGGGGTGGCCGCCTTTGCCTTTTCCCTGAAAGCATCCACGGCCGAAAACGCGCCCTCGTAATCCCCGAGCTCCGAGAGAGCGTAGGCGTATGGGAAATAGACCTCCGGGTTGTTCGGGTATTTTCTGATCAGCTCCCCCCCGAGCCTGGCCGCGGTCGTAAAATCCTCCAGCTCGTTTATCGATACCAGCATGAGGAAGAACTTGGCCCCCCCTGCGGAGTAGACACCCCTCTTCGCCCCTATCCTGATGTAGGAGAGGCCGAGCTTTTTGTCCGGTCTCAGCTCCGCCAGGGCAAGAAACGGTCTCAACACACCTGGGACGTTTGCCGACCCGTACTTCAAAAGCCCCACGGCGTAAAGGATATCCGGGTCGTTCGGGGAGGTTTTGTGGGCGTCGTCGAGATATCTCATCGACCTAAAGCCGGACTCCACCGACTTGAGGTAGCGCTTCTGCCTCAAGAAGAGCTCCGCCTTGAGCGCATGGGCCGTGGCCATGAGGAGCTTCGCCCTCCCCAGGTCCTCCCCCTTTTGCCCCTCGATAAACTTTTCCGAGAGATCGATCCCGGTCTCGAGAAGCCCCAGGATACCCTCGACCTTTGAGTCGAACTCCTCGCCGTCCCTCGGCGGACGGGAAATCAGCGCCATGGCCCGATATATCCACGGGGCGGGATTTTCCGGCGCCTTTTTCGATATGCCCAGAAAAATCCTCTCTCCTCCCTCGATGTCCAGATTGTATATCCGGTCGACTCCCGCGAGCAGCTCTTCTCTCAGCCACCCCTCCTCCGCGGCGGCATACCCCGGCGAAAAGGCCACGACTGCCAAGACGACAAGGGCGAAAATAGCGAAAAGGGCGAAGATCGCCCCGAAAGATCTCTTGGAGCCTGCGGGCCGGCATCTCCCCCCTTTCATATCACTCCCCATCCCACCGTGCCGAGGAGCAGGGTGACCACGATGTATTTAAGCCCGAAGATGAACTTCAGTCCCATCGCGAAGAGGAGGCCGTACCTGACGAAGAGGTAACCCAGAAGGAAGTTTGCGCCGAAGGATAAAAAAAGCTGGCTTATAAGGAGGTAATCGAATTGGAGGGGGATTCCCACAAACTCGTTGTATTTAATAACCAGAAAGGCGGAGAGGGCCGAGACGAGGACCACCCCCGCCTCCTTGTGCCTCAACAACCCTACCGCGATTGTCGTCATGCCGAGCCTTAAGATTATCTCGTCTGTGAGGGCTCCCTTGAACGGGAGCGTAAGGAGATATTTGTATTCGCCGGGATACGACTGGGGGGAGAGCTCGAAGTAAAAGCGGTCGAAGAAGAAAAACGAGACGGCTATCATGACGATTCCTATGACAAAGAGGATCGGAATCGACTTCAAGAACTTTTTAACGTCGCCGAATCCGGGAAGGTCGTATCTCTTTGAGAACGAGAGGCCTATCACCGAAGAGAGAAAGAGGAGGACAAACAGCATAAAAAGCTCGATCACCAGAAACAACCAGACGCCCTGATTTTCCGTCGATCCGATTTCGGCCGGAACGGCAACGACGAGATAGTAAAAGTAGGGTATCGTGAAGAGCATTGCAAGAAGAGAGAGGGACAGAGACTTGACAACGACCTCCCGCTTGTCCGCGCCGGCCGTCATGCTGTCCAGGGCGCGCCGCCATATCTCCCTTCTAAACTCCCTTCTGACCTCCCTTCTGTCTTCATTTATATTCATAAATTGGAAGATACCAGAAAAGGAATCGAAAGTCAACACGACCCTAATCCCGACATCGGCCCGCCGGCACCGCTCCTTCTATCTTATCCCCGATCTGACCTTGAGATACCTCCCATACAGGGCCTTCTTGTCTATCCCGAGGTCGATGAAGTCCCACGGAAATATCTCGTCCTCGTCCCGCTCCCTGAGGACGTAGAAGTCGGGGTTGACGGAGGACTCCCTCATCGCCCCCTTCCAGTCCCCGCCCCTGAGAAGCGCCCCCTCCACGATATCGGCGACCCTTCTGTCCCCCCGGGCGAGAAGCGCCTGAATGTACGACCAGTTGGGGGGCTCCGAGACGACGGTTATCCCCCCGGCTTTTTTCAGGATTTTCGTGATTTTTTTTATCTTACCGCTCAAGGCCCTCGGCTCCTCCATCGCCATCCACATAAGGGGGGTGTGCGGCTTCGGGACCAGCGGCGTAATCGACACCGTGACCCTCCCGGCCCTTCCGGTGCCCTTGCTCGTGCTTACCACTATGTGCCTGACCCTCTTCGCGAACTCCGCCACCGACGAGACGTCCTCGTCGGTCTCCCCCGGAATACCCACCAAAAAATAGAGGCGGATGTTGAAGATTCCGGCGGAAACGCTCCTTTCTGCCAGATCGAAGATATGGTCGTCGCCGATTTTCTTGCCCAAAAGCCTCCTCAGCCCCTCGTTTCCCGCCTCCGGTGCCACGGTTATGGTCTTTACACCCAGCTCCTTAAGGCATCCTATCTGGTCGTCGGTTAGAAGCTCCCCCCTGATGGACGGAATCCCCACGCTCCCCCCAAGCTCCCTTATCTTTTCGAGGACGGTAAGTAGGTCCGGGTGGCTGGAAATTGCAGGGCCCAAAAGACCCGCCTTCCCCGTGATATCAGAGCCGTAACTTATCTCCTCGATTATCTCCCCGCCGCCCCTCATCCTCATCGGGGCGTAGACCGAGTCCGCTATGCAAAAAGCGCAGGAGAAGGGGCAGCCCCTGCCCATCTCCACCAGAAACATGTTGGAAAACTCGGTATTAGGCGTTACGACCGACGACGAAAACTTGCCCGGTGAGAGCTCCTTAAGCTTCCTCACGGCCACCCGATCGCTTCCTCCGGCGACGTTCTTGAAGCCCTCGACCCTACCCTTTCGGTCGTATCTGGCCTCGAAGCGGCGGGGGACGTATACGCCCGGAATGGTGGATATTTCGTCCATTATCCCGTCCTTCTCTCCACCCGCCCTCTTCGAGTCGGACATAAGGGAGAGTATCTCCTGTGCAAGCTCCTCGCCGTCTCCCAGGGCGAAGAAGTCGACGAAGGGGGATATCGTTTCCGGATTTATCATTACCGCCGCCCCGCCGGCCGCAACCATCGGGAACTCTTCGCCCCTATTTTCGGATCTGATCGGAATTTTCGAGAGCTTCAGGATTTTAAGGAGGTTTATGAAGTCGTTTTCAAAGGATATTGAAAAAAGGAGTGCGTCAAACTGTTTTAGCGGCCGCCTCGATTCGATCGAGAGGACCGATTTTCCCTTTCTTTGAATCTCCGCCTCGTGCTCCGGGTCAGGAAGCGTCGCCCGCTCGGCGCTTACCCCGAAGGTCTCCCGGGCGACCCTGTACACCGAGAGAAAACCGAGGTTGCTCATCGCCACGCGATAACGGTTCGGGTAGACGATGCAGACGTAGAGTCCCCCGTCTCCACCCGATTGCGTGAGGTTCAGCTCCTCATCGCAGAGCTCCCTCAAGTATCTTTCGTATCGTCGTGACACGAGATTTTTACGCCCAGCCCTCCCATCCGCTTTAATATCAGTCCGCCTTTTTCCTCATAAAGGTCGGTATGTCGTACTCGGAATCCTCTTCGTTCGGCACCCGGACTCCCTTCGTGACCTTCTGGAGGGCCAGCTCCTCCCTCTCTTTTCTTATGAAGGTGGGCGTATCGAGACCCTTCTCGTCTGTCGCGGTTGTCTTGAGGGGTGCGATCCGCACCAATTCATGGCTGAGCTTTCTCTCACCCTTTTCAAAGCCGGTGGCTATGACCGTCACCATGAAGTCGTCCTTCATATTATTGTCTATGACCGCCCCGAAGATGATGTTCGCATCTTCGTGCGCCTCCTCCTGAATGAACGACATCGCCCCCTCGATATCCTCCATCGAGAGCTCTTCTCCCCCCGTGAGGTTTACCAGGACTCCCTTGGCTCCGCTGATGGAGATGTCTTCCAAAAGCGGGCTCGAGACCGCCCTCTTCGCCGCCTCCGTCCCCTTGTCTTTCCCCTCCGCCTTTCCGGTTCCCATGATGGCCATCCCGGTCTCTTCCATAACCGTCTTCACATCGGAGAAGTCGAGGTTGATAAGCCCCCTGATGTTGATGAGGTCCGATATCCCCCTGACCGCATAGTAGAGTACCTCGTCCGCCCTCTTGAAGGCGGTGATCAACGTCTCCTGCTTTCCGGTTATCTCCAACAGCCTCTGGTTCGGGATGCAGATCAGCGTGTCAACGTGGTTCTCCAGCTCCTCGATTCCCGCCTCCGCCTGATCCATCCTCTTCTTGTTCTCGAACTGAAAGGGCTTGGTGACGACCGCCACGGAGAGCGCCCCGATCTCCCTTGCCACCTCCGCGCACACGGGGGCACCACCGGTTCCGGTGCCGCCGCCCATACCGGCCGTTATGAAGACCATGTTGGCACCTGCCAGGGCCTCCCTGATCTTCTCCCTGTCCTCCTCCGCCGCCCTCCTGCCGACCTCGGGATTCGAACCCGCCCCGAGCCCCCTGGTCAGCTTCGAGCCGATCTGGAGCTTCAACGGAGCCACCGACGCGCTCAGCGCCTGGGAGTCGGTGTTGGCGCAGATGAAGTCCACACCGATAAGCCCCAGCTGAACCATGTTGTCAACTGCGTTCCCGCCGCCGCCGCCGATACCGATAACCTTGATGCGGGCACCGCCTTGGAGATTTTCCATTAACTCGAACATATCCATTGGTTTCACCACCCCCTTAAAAGTAGTCCCTGATAATCTCCTTGAACCGCTCGGTCACCTTGCCGAAGATGTTTCCGTCCCCAACCCTGAAGCGGGCCCCCCCGCCGTTGACGGAGCCGTAAAGGACGAGTCCCACACCGGTGGCGTACATGGGGCTGTTGACCAGATCGACGAGCCCGCTTATCCCCTTCGGGTAGCCTATTCTGACCGGCATGTTGAATATCTGCTCTCCCAGATCCGCGATACCGTTCAAGAGGGAAGAGCCCCCGGTCAAGACCACGCCGGACGCGAGGAGGTCGCCGTAGCCGCTCCTTACCACCTCCCGCTGAACAAGGGACAATATCTCCTCCACCCTCGGCTCGATTATCTCGGCCAAGACCTGGCGGGAGATAATCCTCGGCTTCCTTCCGCCGACGGATGGGACCTCGATCGTCTCGTCCTTGTCCACGAGGGATGCCATGGCACACCCGCTCTTCTTCTTGATCTTCTCCGCCTCGATCATCGGTGTCCTCAGGCCCACCGCAATATCGTTGGTCAGGTGATCCCCCCCCAGCGTGATAACCATCGTGTGTTTTATGCTCCCCTCGGAGAAGACCGCAACGTCCGTGGTGCCGCCGCCGATGTCCACGATCACCACGCCAAGCTCCTTCTCGTCCTCCGACAGCACCGCCTTCGCCGACGCCAGCTGCTCTAGGACTATGGTCGAGACGTCCATTCCCGTCCTGTTGACGCACCTGATGATGTTCTGGGCGGACGTCACGGCCCCGGTCACGATGTGGACCCTCGCCTCCAGCCTCACCCCGTTCATCCCCAGCGGCTGCTGAATCCCGTCCTGATCGTCCACTATATACTCCTGGGGCAGGATGTGAATGACCTCCCTGTCGACCGGGATGGCAATCGCCCTCGCGGCGTCGATCACCCTCTTTACATCCCCCTCAGACACCTCCCGATTCTTTACGGCGATTATCCCGTGGCTGTTAAATCCCTTGATGTGTCCCCCGGCGATCCCGGCATAAACCGTCTTCAGCTCGATCCCCGCCATGAGCTCCGCCTCCTCCACCGCCTTTCTTATGGAGCTCACCGTGCTCTCGATGTTTATAACGACCCCCTTCCTCAGCCCCTTTGAGGGGGCGCTCCCTATCCCGATGATCTCAACATCGCCGCCGACGTTTTCCCCGATAATCGTGCATATCTTCGTGGTGCCGATATCGAGCCCAACAAAAATGCTTTCGTTTGACGACATCTCAAATCACCTCCTTATAATTTTCTTATTAACTACATTGTCTAATATTTTCTGTTCTTTACCACAACGCTCTTTTCCACATCCAAATAAATATACTCTATCTCCCCCCTCTCCATCGCATCGGAGAGGATTACAGATAATCTCCTCACCTTCTCCTCGAAGGGGGGCCGCCCGAACCTTAAGCGGACGCCCCTCCGGGTCACCACGGTAAATCCCATAACGTCGTCATATACAACGCCTTTAATCGAATTTTCCCCGACAATCCCCTCATCCCTCAAGGTACCTACAAGACCCGCCCCGTAGACCAGCTCCTCTCTTGTCTCGAAGCCGGAGAAGACCGGGTAGCCCCGGATCTTTTCATTGATTACGGCCGTCTCCCCGTCCACATCCACGAAGAGAAAGCCGCCCTTAACCCCCACGATCCCCACGGGGGCGTGCTCGGTAACCTTGATGATTAGCCTTGCGGGAAGCTCCCGTATCACCTCTGCCTCCCTGACCCAGGAGACCTCCTTTACCCTCTCCCTTATCGCGGTGAGGTCGGTCTTCAAGACGCTCCCTCCCGCCTCCACCCCGACGGCGTTCACGATCTCTCCCCTGTTCGCCCTCTCCACCCCCACGATGTCCACCCTCTCCAGCCTGAAATAGTCCGATTTGAAGAGCTTCGCCTTAACCCGGGGAAGGCCCGCAAAGAAGAAATAGACGGCCCCGAAAATTACAAGAAGAAAGACGGACATCTTAAAAAGTGACGCCACCAGCGAGCGCCCCGTCTTCTTCCCGCCGTGCCTCTCCTCCTTCTTCCTCGTGAAATCCGAGGGCTCCATGTTTTTCAGGTCCACCATCATCCGTCTTCCCCTAAAACCTTTACCTCGAGCTTAAGCTCTATCCCCCTCTCCTCCCTCGCCTTTTTTTTGATAATCTCGATAAGCTCCAAGACGTCCATCGCCTTTGCCCTTCCCCGATTCACTATGAAATTTCCGTGGAGGGTAGACACCTCCGCGTCCCCCACCCTTTTTCCCTTAAGTCCCATGCTTTCTATTATCTTTCCCGCCGGCTCGCTCCCCGGCCCCTTCGGGTTTTTGAAGACCGAGCCTGCGGACTTCACACCCAGGGGGTGTTTTCGCTTTCGCTTATCGTTGTTTTCTTTCATCCTTTCCCTGATCGTCCCCTCTTTATCCGGCATCAGTGAAAAGAGGGCGCTCGACACGATTTCCCCCTCCCCCGTCTCGAGGTGCCTGTAGTGAAAAACCAGATCTTTCCTGCCCACCGTCTTCACACCGCCCCCCTTATCCACGAAGGTAACCTCCGAGATCACGCCCTCCATCTCCGAGCCGTACGCCCCGGCGTTCATCACCACCGCCCCCCCGACGCTTCCCGGAATCCCGGACGCGAACTCGAGACCGGAAAGCCGAAAAGACGCCGCGGTCTCAACAAGGTGCGAAAGGGGCACGCCCGCCTCCGCAAAGACGCCGTTTTCGCCCACACTCTTGATCTTCTTCATCCCCTTCAAACACACCACCGCGCCCCGAAAGCCGGAGTCGGAGACGAGAACGTTGCTCCCCATCCCCAGCGGAAAGACGGGGATTTTTGCCCCGGCAAGATATTTAACCGCCGCGGCCAGGTCATCGGTGTCCAGAGGCTCGACGAAGAGATCGACCGGCCCCCCGATCCCGTAGGTGGTGTGTGATTCCATCCTCTCACCGCGCCTTATCTCCCCCCTGACTGTCTTCTCTATATCCAAAACGCCACCGCATACAAAACGCTTTTATCCCGTTTTACCCCTTCTTCTCGAGGAGCTCCAACAGCTTTTCTCCCGCCCTCAAGATGTCCCCCGCCCCGAGCGTAATCACCAGGTCCCCCGGCCTCACGATCTTCATCAGCTCCTCCGGAAGGTTTTCCTTGTCGGAAACGAAGTGGGTGTCGCGCATCCCCCGCTCCCGGATTTCGTCGAAGAGGCGCTTTCCGGTGACGCCCGGAATCGGCTCCTCCCCGGCGGGATAGATATCGGTCATCACCAGGACGTCCGCCGAGAAAAAGGCGGTCAGAAATCCCTCGTTGGCGTCCCTCGTCCTGGTGTACCTGTGGGGCTGGAACACCGCCACCACCCTCCCCTCCCAGAAGTTCCTGGCGGCCTTCAGGGTCGCGGTTATCTCCGTGGGGTGGTGGCCGTAGTCGTCGACCACCGTGATCCCGGCCGCCTCCCCCTTTACCTGAAACCGCCTGTGGACGCCGGTAAAGCCGGAGAGCGCTCTTTGTATCGTCCCAAAGTCGAGCCCCACCTCCATTCCCACCGCCACCGCCGAGAGGGCGTTGAGCGCGTTGTGGGCCCCCGGCATGTGGAGGGTGATATCGCCCCAGGCCTCTCCCCTGTAGTTGACCGTAAACGTGGAGTTCAATCCCTCGAAGGTCACCCCCGTAGCGTAAAAGTCCGCCTGAGGGGAAAAGCCGTAGGTGATAAACCTCCTCTTGACCTCCGGGATTATCGCCTGGACGTTCTCGTCGTCGAGGCATAGAACCGAGAGCCCGTAAAAGGGGATCGAGTTTATGAAGGTCGTAAAATCCCCCTTTATCTCCTCGAGGCTCCCGTAGTGATCCATGTGCTCTTCCTCGATGTTCGTCACCACCGCGATGGTGGGGGTGAGCATGAGAAACGAGCCGTCGCTCTCGTCCGCCTCGGCGACCAAAAACTCCCCCTCGCCCAGCTTCGCGTTGGAGCCGATGAAATCCAGCTTTCCCCCAATGACGATCGTGGGATCCAGGTTCCCCACGCCGAAGACGGTGGCCAGCATCGAGGTCGTGGTGGTCTTTCCGTGGGTGCCGGCGACCGCCACACCGTATTTCATCCGCATAAGCTCCGCCAGCATCTCCGCCCTCGGTATGACCGGGATGTTTTTCGCCTCCGCCTCCACCACCTCCGGGTTGTCCACCTTGACGGCGTTGGACACCACCACAACGTCCGCATCCGTGAGGTTCTTGGCGGCGTGTCCGTAGTGGACGGCTGCCCCCAGGATTTTAAGCCTCTCGGTTATCTCTCCCTTCTTCAGGTCGGAGCCGGACACCTCGTAGCCGAGGTTTATCAAGACCTCGGCTATCCCGCTCATACCTATCCCCCCGATCCCGATGAAGTGGACTCTGTGAAAGCCCCTGTAGCCTCCACCCTTTTTATCTGTTTTCGATCTTGCCATCAGTTTTCACCGACCAAGTCAAAAAGGCCTTTCACTATCACCTCGGCGGCGTCGCGCCTTGCCGCCTCCCTCGCGCGCTTTCCCATCCTCGAGAGCTCGCCCCGATCAGACATCGCGTATATAATCATCTCTGCGATCTTTTCCCCCGAAAGCCGCTCCTGCCTGAACATCACCGCCGCCTTGGCATCCACAAGATACCCTGCGTTTTTAGCCTGATGGTCGTCCACGGCAAAGGGGTACGGGATCAGAAGCGACGGCCTTCCCGCGGCCGCCAGCTCCGACACGGTCATCGCCCCGGACCTCGAGATCACCCAGTCCGCCCTCCTGTAGAGGGACTCCATATCGTCGTTGAAGTCGTAGACCTTCGCCTTGACGCCGCTCTCGTCATATTTCTTCACCACCCAGTCGTAATCGTGGGGGCCGGTCAGGTGGATGAACTCGACCTTTTCACCGGCCGCACCGAGATGTTTAAGGCAATCGGTGACAAGCTCGTTTATCCTCCTCGCCCCCTGGCTCCCGCCGAAGACGAGTACGCAGAACGAATCCCTCTTTTCATCGACGGGCTGGATGTCGAATAGGGACCCCCTCACCGGGTTTCCGGTGAAGAGACCGATCCCCTTCGGGAACGCCCCCTCCGCCCCCGGAAGGCCGAGGAAGGCTTTCTTTACCCACCTCCCCAGGAGGCGGTTTGTAAATCCCGCTATCGAGTTCTGCTCGATCACGGCGGTCGGTATCCCCCTCAAAATCGAGGCGAGGACCGTGGGCCCCGAGGCGAAGCCCCCCACCCCCAGCGTCACGTCCGGCCTTATCCTTAAGATGTGTCTCAAGGCGGAGTGGACGGAGATGGGAATAAGCGCGAGAGAGACCGCCTTCGCCTTGATCCCGCTCTTGCGGAACTTCGAGACCGGGATGAACGAGACCTCGATCCCCATCTTCGGAAGGACCTCCGCCTCTATTCCCTCCCTTGTCCCTATAAAGTAGACACTGTTATCTCCCATTTCCATCAGCCTCTCGTAGACCGCCAGTCCCGAAAACAGATGCCCCCCCGTGCCACCCCCCGCGATTACCACCTTCACCTTACACCCACTTTTCTTTTGTCCAAGACTATGCTCTCCCTCCCCTGGCCCGATACGTTGAGGAGTATCCCCACGGCGGTCATGGTCACCAGGAGAGACGACCCGCCGTAGCTCACCAGGGGCAGCGTCATCCCCTTCGTGGGAAGAAGCCCCACCACAACCGCGATGTTCATTATCGCCCCGAGCGTAATCAGCGACGTTATCCCCATGGCCAGATATGTCCCGAAGAGGTCAGGCGCCAGCCTCGCCGCCCTAAAGCCCCTGACCGCGAACACGGAAAACGCCGCGACAATTAGTACGGCCCCGAAGAATCCCAGCTCCTCTCCGATTACCGCAAAGATGAAATCGGAGTACGCATACGGAATGTAAAAAAGCTTCTGCGTCCCGCCGCCCAGACCGGTGCCCATAAAACCGCCCGATCCGAAGGCGAGGTAGGATTGGATGATATGATAGCCCGCCCCCTGGGGATCGGCCCAGGGATCCAAAAAAGCCGTTATTCGCTCCCAGCGGTAGGGGGCGCTTTTCAACCCTATCAAGATCACCGGCACGGCGGCGGCGGCCGATACAACTATATATAGAAAGCGCACGCCGGCGATAAAGAGCATGATAAAGACGATAACCCCAACGGTGACCGCCGCCCCGAAATCCGGCTCCAGCATGATGAATGCGGCGATTATGGCAAGGAGGATGATGTGGGGGACGAAGCCCACCGCCAAGGTCCTTATCTTCTCGTCCTTCTTCGTCAAGGAATAGGCCAGATATATAACGAGGGTCAGCTTGGCCAGCTCCGCGGGCTGAAAGGTAAGCCCCATGAAGCCTATCCAGCGCCTCGAGTCGTTGATGACCTTTCCCACCCCCGGAACCAGAACCAAGAGCAGCAATATCAGGCTCCCCAGGAGGATCGGGTAGACGAAGCGCTTGAGGATATGGTAGTCGATACGCATCATAACCGACATGGCGACAAGGCCCAGGACGCAGTAGATCAGGTGCCGTATGAAGTAGCGAAAGGCGTTGCCCGACTCCTTGAGTGAGACGACGGAGCTGGCCGAAAAGACCATCATGATTCCGAATATGACCAGCACAATGGTCAAGGCCAACAGCACCCTGTCGTATCTTACCGTTTCTCCGTTCAAACTTCCTCTCCAAAGTGTTTTTTTACAATCCTCTTGAAATCCTCGCCCCGCTGTTTGTAGTTGTCGTACATGTCAAAGCTGGAGCAACCCGGCGCCAGAAGGACCACGTCCCCCGGCTTAACCCTCTCCCCGATCAGGGATACGGCCTCTTCCATGCCGTCCGCAACGACCGTTGTGACAAGCCCCCCAAGCTCCCCCTCGATCTTCCCCCTCGCCTCGCCTATGAGATAGAGCGCCTTGACTCTCTCCCCCACGGCGGAAGCGAGGGGCGCGTAGCTCCCCCCCTTGTCGACGCCCCCCATGATGAGGTGGATGCCGCCGGTAAAGCTCTCTATCGACTTCAGCGCCGCCCCGACGTTGGTGGCCTTCGAGTCGTCGTAGAAAGTCACGCCTCTTGAGGTCAAGAACCGCTCCAGGCGGTGGGGGGCCGGCCTGAAATCCGCTATCGCCTCGTTAACCCTTTCGCCTACGGCCCCCACTACAGCGGCGGAGCCAACGGCGGCCATGATGTTCTCTATGTTGTGCACCCCGGTCAGGAAATATTTCGCGGGGTCGTACGTGTAGGGCTTCCCTCCCGCCTCGCACACGATCTTTCCCCCCTTCAGATAGACCCCCCCCGGTATCTCCTTCTCCCTCGAAAAGAATATCTTTCTCGCTTTAAGGCCCTCGGCACGCGCCGTTACTATCGGGTCGTCGCCGTTGAGAAGGGCGTAATCCGTATCTGACTGGTTTTTAAACAGGTCCATCTTCGCCTCAATGTACTCCTCGTAGCCGGGGTAGCGGTCGAGGTGGTCGGGGGAGATGTTGAGAAGCGCCCCCATGCGGGGCCTGAAGGTCTCTATCGCCTCCAGCTGAAAGCTCGACACCTCGGCGACTACGTAGTCCGCCTCCTTCGATCCCTCGACCAGATTTACCAGCGGGTCCCCGATATTTCCGCCCACGATCGCCTTTATTCCCGAGTTTATCAAGATATCTCCCAAAAGAGCCGTGGTGGTGGTCTTGCCGTTCGTTCCTGTTACGGCCAAAATCGGCGCCTCAATGAACCTGAACGCCAGCTCCAGCTCCCCCATCACCCTGACCCCGCTCTCTTTTGCCCCTGCGATCTCGTCTATGTAGAGCGGAACGCCGGGGCTAACGATGATTAGATCGCTCTCCAAGAAGGTCTTCTCCCGATGCCCCCCAAGCTCCAGGGAGACACCGAGTTCTTCAAGCCCCCTCAGCTCCTCCTCCTTTCCGGAGAGGTCGCCCGCGTCGGTCAGCGTGATGTGCGCCTTCCCCCTCGATAAATCGGCCAAAAAGCGTGCCGTGCCGAAACCGGTAATTCCACCCCCGACCACAAGCAGGTTGATCGATTGTACTTCCGCCCCGGAGAGGAAGAGATCAACGTCCCTTCCCGAAATCATAGTCCTCACACCGTCCCTATCCCCTCTGCAATATCCCCGAACTTGTCCCTCTTGAGCCTTTTAAAGACGACGCACATCCTATAGACGCTGTCCTCCTTTATGATCTCGCGGCACTCCTTTACGTGGCCGAACATTACGACCTCGTCCGTCGTCTTTTCCCTTCCGTTCCCGGAGACGTGATAGAAGTCGATCCTTAAGAAGACCCCGGGCGGAAACTCCTCCTTGCTCTCCAACACAACACCTCCCTCCACCACGTCAACGATATTCGCCGGCACGAGGGCGTCGCCGAAGCTCGAGAGATCGAGCTCCTCTATCGCCACGCTCAACCTTGAAGCCTCGGCGTCCCTCTCAATATCTTGAGGTTGATAAGCCATTGCTCCCCTCCATTATCTTATCTTTAAAGTACTTAAGGCCAAAAGCGCCAATATAATAGATATTATCCAAAACCTTACGATTATCTTAGGCTCCGGCCACCCCAGAAGCTCGAAGTGGTGGTGCAGCGGCGCCATCCTGAAGATACGCCTCTGCTTCAGCTTGAAAAAGCCGACCTGAAAGATGACCGAAAGCGTCTCCATCACAAAGAGCCCGCCGACTATCACCAGGAGCAGCTCGTGCTTCGTGGCGACGGCAACAGTTCCTATCGCCCCCCCGAGGGAGAGGGCCCCCACGTCCCCCATGAATATCTCGGCGGGGTACGAGTTGTACCACAGAAAGCCCATCCCCGCCCCGACCATAGCCCCGCAGAATATCGCCAGCTCCCCCGTTCCGGGAACGTAGTGAATCAGGAGGTAATCGGCGATCTTTATGTTCCCCGTAAAATACGAGAAAAAAAGGTACGTCGTGCCAACGATCACCACCGGCCCTATCGCCAGCCCGTCCAGGCCGTCGGTCAGGTTCACGGCGTTCGACGTCCCCACAATGATGAATATCGCAAAGGGGATGTAAAACCACGTCAGATCCGGCCTGATGTTCTTGAAAAACGGCACGGCGAGCTCCGTGTTGAAGTTCGGGGCGAGGTAGAGCATAATCCCCACAAGGATCCCCACCATTATCTGCCAGAAGAGCTTGTACCTGCCGGGAAGCCCCCTGGAGTCCTTCTTGATCTGCTTCCGGTAATCGTCGATGAATCCGATCAATGCGTAGGAGAGGGTTACTATCATCACGAGTATTATATAGAAGTTCGTGACATCCGCCCAAAGGAAGATCGAGATCGTCATCGAGGCGATGATAAGAAGTCCCCCCATCGTTGGCGTCCCCTCTTTTATCAGATGGGTGGAGGGCCCGTCATCACGGATCGGCTGACCGACCTGAAGCTGCGACAGCTTCCTGACGATCCACGGCCCCAGTATAAGACACAACAACAGCGCCGTTAAGGCCGCGTAGATCGACCTAAACGAGATATATCTGAAGAGGTTGAAAAACGATGCGTAATCCGGGTAGAGGCCCGAAAGCCATATCGAGAGATGGTAAATCATTTAATCCACCTTCCTGGTTATCTATTTAAACGGTTAAGACCATTGTTTACATCTTTTTAAGACGTCGCCTAATACAAAATCCCCGAGACGACGATCTCCATCTTCATCCCCCTAGAGCCCTTGACCAGCACCCTGTCATTCGGCTCGATGATCCCCTTGAGATCCTCGATGAGCCTCTCGTGCCCCCCGGCGGGGTAGGTGAAAATCCTATCATTAGAGATCCCCCCGTCTCTCGCCCCCCGGGCGGTGTTCTCGGCGTTGTCGCCTAAAACTAAAATGTAGCTCGCCTCTACATTCGCCGCCTCGCTCCCCACCTCCTCGTGCCCCTGCACAGTGTAATCGCCGAGCTCCAGCATGTCGCCTAGGACGGCGACCAGCCTTCCTCCCTTTCTCCCGGCCTCTTCGGCCAGAAAGTTTATCGAGGCCTTTACCGACACCGGGTTGGCGTTGTAGCTGTCGTTCAGGACGACAACACCGTCCCCTGTGGTTATCATCTCCATCCTCATCTTCATCGGCCCCACGGCCTCGATGCCTGCCCTGATGTCGTCCCCCGGTATCCCCAGGGCTACCCCCACCGAGGCGGCGGCCAAGGCGTTTCTCAGGTTGTGTGTCCCCGGAATCTTGAGCACCACCGGAAACTCGCCGCCGGGGATAATAAACTTCGCCTTTATACCGTCCATCCCCAAATCCTTAACGTCAACCGCCCTGACGTCCGCCTCCTCATCGATCCCGAATGTTATGACCTTTGAATCAATCTTTTCGATCAATCCCCGGCTGTATCCGCAGTCGGCGTTGATCACCGCCGTGCCGTCTTTAGGGAGCGACTTGACCAAACTCCCCTTCTCCTCGATCACCCCCTCGATCGACCCCACACCCTCCAGGTGGACGGGGCCTATGTTCGTTATCACCCCGATCTGGGGATTCGCTATCTCGCTAAGCCTCGCCATCTCCCCCGGCACGTTCATCCCCATCTCCAACACGACCACCTCGTCTTCAGCCTTTGTCGCGAGGAGCATCATCGGAAGGCCTATCAGGTTGTTGAAGTTCCCCTCGCTTTTTCTCGTTTTGTACTTCGTCTTGGCTATGCTCGCCGTTATCTCCTTGGTGGTGGTCTTACCGTTGGAGCCTGTAATCCCCACGACTTTTGCCTTCATCCTACCCCTGTGGAACCTCGCCAGCTCCCCCAGGGCGAAGAGGCTGTCTTCGACCGCTATCAGCGGCGTTTTCCTGCCCGTTTCTCCCAGTTCTTCATACAGCCTCGATACATAACTCCTTTCGACGACGACACCGGAGGCCCCCCTTTCGACCGCATCCACCACAAAGTCGTGGCCGTCGAAATTGTCTCCAACGAGGGCGAAGAAGAGCTCCCCCTTCCCCACCGTCCTCGAATCGGTCGAGACGCCCGAAAACCGGATATTCTCGAGGGCCTCCCTTTCCCCCCCTGAACTGTCTTCGGAGTTGAGAAAAAGCCCAGCCACATCTCTTCCAAGAAACTCTGTCCGGGCTGAATCAACCATCCTTACCCCTATCCTTCAGCCCCTTTTCCGCCTCGATCCGGTCGTCGAAGGGGTACTTCTTCGTTCCTATTATCTGGTAGTCCTCGTGCCCCTTCCCGGCAACCAGGACGATATCGCCCTTCTTCGCCTCGGAGACGGCAAATGCGATGGCGTCTCTCCTGTCGGGAATCACGGTATAGGCCCTCCCTTTCCCCTCAAACGATCCGGGGGCCGGCTCGACCTTCTCAATCTCCGCGCCCTCAAATCCCTCCAATATATCCTCGATGATCTTATCCGGCTCCTCCGTCCTCGGGTTGTCGGATGTGACGATCACCCTGTCGCTGAGCCTTGCCGCGGCGGCGGCCATCTTTGGGCGCTTGTTTTTGTCCCTGTCCCCCCCGCACCCGAAAAGCGTAATGAGCCTCCCCTCGGTCAGCGGTTTTAAGGTCGACAAAACGTTTTTCAGGGCGTCGTCAGTGTGGGCGTAGTCTACCAAAACAAGGAAGTCCTGGCCCCGATCCACCGCCTCGAGCCTCCCGGGAACGGTGATCTTCCCGTTTATGCCGCGCCTGACGGCCTCCATCTCGATTCCGGCGCCCAGCGCCGCCCCGACCGCCGACAGGATGTTATATATATTGTGCCTCCCCAAGAGGTTGCTCCTAAAATCGAACGAGCCTCCGGGCGTTACGATTTTCCCCCACACCCCCCCCGTGTCCGACTCGAAGGCGGCAGGATATATGTCCGCCCCCCTGTCGAGGCCGAACGTGACGACCTTTCCGTCAATCCTCGACACCAGCTTCTTTCCCCAGGGGTCGTCCACGTTGATCACGCTCACGGTCTTTTTATCCCTGTTGATGAGCTCGGTGAAGAACCTCGCCTTGCTCTCGAAATACTCCTCCATCGTCCCGTGGTAGTCGAGGTGATCCTGGGTCAGGTTCGTAAAGACCACAGCATCGAACATGCAGGGGTCGACCCTGTTCAGGTCCAGTGCGTGGGAGGAGACCTCCATCGCAACGTGGGTCACCCCGCTTTCCACCATCTCCCGCATCAATTTTAACAGGTCGGCCGCCTCCGGGGTCGTGTGGGGGGGCACGATCGATTTCCTTAAGTAGCGGTAGTCTATCGTCCCGATGACGCCGGGAGATTTATTTGCGGCCCTTATTATCTCCTCTGTGATGTAGCAGACGGTGGTCTTCCCGTTGGTCCCGGTGACCCCTATCAGCTTCAGATCCATCGAGGGGTGGTCGTAGAAGCTGGCAGCAAAAGTCCCCATTGCCGCCCTGCTGTCGGGAACCCGGACCGTGGTCACGCCGGGAATCTCGATATCCTCCTCGACCACGACGGCCGCGGCCCCCTTCGCCACGGCGTCGTCGATGAAGTTGTGGCCGTCCGTCTTCAGGCCGCGAACCGCAAAGAAGAGTCCCCCGGGGATGACCTCCCTCGAATCGTAGAAGATCCCCCCTATCTCGATTGCCGTATCGCCCGTTACCTTCACGGTCCCGACCCTCTCTATCAATTTATCGAGCTTCATCGCTACATCAGCGGGGGGAGAGAGTTCTTATCCCTCTGCCTGATCTCGTCTCCCCTTATCAACATCTCCTCCGGATATATTTTAAGATATCTCATCGTATCTCCCGCTATCTTCGAAAACGCCGGCGCCGCCACGCCCCCGCCGTAGAAGTTGGACTTGGGCCTGTCCACCACAACGAGTACCACAAGCTTCGGCTCAACCGACGGTATGAACCCGACAAAGGAGGCGATGAACTCGGTCTCGGAATAGGTGCCCGTCTCGGAGTCGAATATCTGGGCGGTTCCGGTCTTTCCCGCCACGGAAAAGCCGGGCACCTTCGCCCCGCTCCCCGTGCCGGACTCGACCACGTTTACCATTATCTCCCTCACCTTCCTGGCGGTCTCGTCGCCCATCACCCTCCTAACTATCTTCGGCTTCGCCTCGTATACGATGTCGCCGTCGCTTCTTGTGATCCGCTTTACGATGTGCGGCTCCATCAGAAACCCCCCGTTGGCGATGGCCGCCGCCGCAGTGATGAGCTGGATCGGCGTTACCGAAAGCCCGTGCCCGAAGGAGAGGGCCGCAAGATCCACGTCGTTGGTCGAAGAAACGGGGGGAATAAGCCCCCTCTCCTCCCCCGGGAGCATGATCCCGGTCGACTTGCCGAACCCGAAAACCGAGAGGTAGTCGAAATACCTCTTCTTGCCGAGCTTCATGCCGAGCTTTATCGCCCCGATGTTGCTGGAGTAGGTGACGATATTCGATACCGACAGCATTCCGAAATTCCCGCCGTGGTCGTGAAACATCGTGTTCATCACCTCGTAGCCCCCTCCCTCGCAGTAGAGCGTGTCCTCAACGGTCGCGATCTCGTCCTCCAACACGGACGAGACGAGGAATATCTTGAACGTGGAGCCAGGCTCGAAGTTCATGGAGACCGCCCTGTTTCGCCACGACGACTTCGGGTATTTCCTAAATACGTTCGGGTCAAATTCCGGGTGGCTCGCCATTGCCAGTATCTCGCCTGTGGCGGGGTCCATCACTACGGCGACCCCCCCCGCAGCAAAGCTTCCCCTGACCGCGGATATGAGCTCACGCTCCGCTATGTACTGGGCCCAGACGTCCACCGTCAGCGTAACATCGCAGTTTCTTAAGGCGCTGGTCTCGGAAAGGTCGGTTCCGAACAGCCTCTCCCCCTTGGCGTCCCTGACGGCCACGTAATGGATCCTGGTGCTCTTCAAATCGCCGTCCAGCTTGTATTCGATCCCGGCCAGCCCCTGGGAATCGATGCCGGCGAACCCTATGACGTGGGAGGCCAGCGTCCTGTGGGGATAGAACCTCTTATCCTCTTTGACAAATCCTATCCCGTCGAGTTTCAAATCTTTGATTCTCTTCGCCTGTGAAGGGGTGACCCGACGCTTTACCCACACGAAGTTCTTTGAGCCCTTCAGCCGTTTCAATATGAGCTTTTTGTCGATCGACAAGATCGCCGAGAGGAGGTCCGCCGCCTTCTCAGGGTTTTTGATCTCTTCAGGATAGGCGCAGACGGACTCCATCTCCAGGCTCACGGCCAGGTTCAGGCCGTTCACGTCGTATATATTTCCCCGCCTCGTGATAAAGGTCGAGATCACCCTGTGCTGCCTCTCGGCGTAGGAGTAGAGGGTGTCCCCGTTTATCAGCATGAGGTTTACTATCCTTGCGAGGATAATCAGGAAAAACGTAAGGAAGACAACAAGCACGACCCCCGTCCTGAATCGAAGCCACTTCTCCGCGTTGGTCCTCCTCCGATCCTTATTTTTTTGTATCTTCGCCATCTTCCCTCACGGGTATAAGCTGTGATTGTCCCGGATAATCGAGACCCAGCTCGTCCCCCATCCGCTCGAGGTTTTTGGGCGTGATCACGGTCTCGTATTGTATCTTCAGCTCCCTGTTCTCCTTGAGGAGTATGTCCCGCTTCTCCGTGAGATCGACCATCTCGTAGTTTATCGTCACCACCGCAACCCTCGTCCAGAGAAAGAGAAAGAGAGACGCGGCAAACAGAACCGCACAGAGGATGTAGACGCCGAAGAGCTTCACGACACTATCCCGGCGGGCCGACTTATCCTTTTCTACCCTGATTATCCTCCCCGTCGCCATCGTCTCAATTCTCATGACCTGTCCTCCTTGCCACCCTCAGCTTGGCGCTCCTGGCCCTGCGGTTCTCCCTCACCTCGTCCTGGGTCGGTGTTATCGGTTTCTTGGTCAAAATAGATACCAACGGCTCCACAGACCTTTCCCCCGGCCCCCCATCCAATCCATATCTCCCCTCACCGTCCCCCCTCCCCGAGAGCCTCCTGAAGGCGGTCTTGACTATCCTGTCCTCCAGGGAGTGAAACGAGATCACAACGATCACCCCGCCCTCTTTCAGAACCGTCATCGCCGCCGGTAAAAACTCCTCGAGGTTCTTGAGCTCCTTGTTTACGTAAATCCTCAGCGCCATGAAGACCCTCGTCGCCGGGTGTATTTTTTTCCACCCCCCGGAGCCCCCGGCCACCGCCCTTACCACTATCCTCGAAAGCTGCTCGGCGTTTTCGATCTTCCCCCTCTCCCTCGCGTTTACGATTCCCCTGGCGGCGGCCCTGGCCCTTCTCTCCTCGCCGAGCTCCCTGAATATTCTCTCCAGTTCCCGCTTAGGAAAGCGGTTGACCACCTCTTTTGCGCTTAATCCCACACCACGGTCGTACCTCATATCAAGGGGACCGCCGCCGTCGATTGAAAATCCCCTCTCCGCGGAAGAGAGCTGGTGCGATCCGAGCCCCAGGTCAAGAAGGATCCCGTCCACCTTAGATACCCCCTCCGCGGCCAGTATGTCGACTATATCTTTATAGTTTCCGTGTATTATCCTCGCCCTCTCCCCCCAGGGAGAGAGCCTCCCTGCGGCCGTTTTCGCCGCCTCGGGATCGAGGTCGACGCCGATCACTCGGCCGCCCGGCGCCGAGGCCTCGAGAATCGCCCCGGCGTGCCCACCCTCTCCCACCGTGCCGTCGAAATAGACGCCGCCGTCAGACGGCCTCAAATACTCTATTACCTCCCTTACCATTACGGGGTTGTGTCGAGCTTCCTCCTCCATGACAGTCAAGACCCGAGGCTAAATCCCGAGGTCTTCGCCGATCTCCCCGAACCTCTCCGACGTATCCTTCATCCCCTTCTCCCATTTCTCTTTGTTCCAGAACTCGATCCTGTTTATAATACCCGCCAGGATCACCTCTTTGTCGAGTCCCGCGTGATTTCTCAGATACTGCGGGATAAGAATCCTCCCCTGCTTGTCCACGGGGCACTCCACCGCGGAAGATATGAAAAACCTCTGAAAGGCGATGACGTTCTTGTTGTGCTGGGGGAGAACCGCGATCTTCCTCTCGACCTTCATCCACTCCTCTTCGGGATAGCCCACAAGGCAATTCTCGTGGCGGGTGACGATCAGCTTCTCGTCGTAGTTCTCCCTCAGCAGATCCCTGAACTTCGAGGGTATGCTCAACCGCCCCTTCTGGTCTATGGTATGCTCGTAGTTGCCCCGAAACATCTCGTGTAAATCCCCCCCGGCCTTCACGACCCGGTTTTTAACGACCCCACCGCCGGCTTTTCGCAACTGAAGCCGGCATAACGAAAGACGGGGGCAGAGAAACCTCTCCCGTCGCTATCTCGGGAACTTCGATTCTCCGCCGCCACCCTTCCCCTCACCGCCCAAGATCGATCTTCCCCTCCCCACTTTCCTCCATTTCCCTTCCCACCCGAATCCCCCGATCGACTAAAACCGATCCACCCTTCACCACAAATCCCACACGGGGCCGATTTACCCTTCTCTAATGGCCCCATCCTCCCCTTTCTGCCATTTTATGCCACTTTATCCCACCTTCACGTAAACTATAGACTTGTTTTGGGGCCGTGTCAAGAAAAATGTATTTTTTTACCAGATTTTTTCGTGTTTAAGCCCCTAATTGGATGATTTTCACCCATTTTTCAAGGATTTTTAGCCGTTTTTATTTAATGACGGGGCGGCTCTGTCCTTTAATAAAGAAATGAGAAAACAGTGTGAGACGAGATCGCCGAAGACCTCAAATGTTAAAAAGGGCGTCGTACCATATCCCAAACGGGAAGAGGTGGTTATTGGCTTTTCAAGTGGCGACGATACACGGCCGAGAAAATCCCCCGCTGTCAAATAGACAAACCGAATTTTCAATGAAAAAATCGCCCCTTCACTTCAGTATGTATTAAGACAATGATTTAAAAATCCGTTGACGACATTCGGCCTGTCTGATATACTTATATAGATGAAATATTGCAGATAAGTGTAAAGATATTAAAAATAAACGGAGCATCAGGAGGTAAAAACACAATGCAAAAATATATAGCAAGGGATGTTGTATCGGCAGCTTTAGTCTTGATTCTATCGTCTATACTTGTATTCACGGTCTCCTGTTCCACGACCAAATCGGCGAAACCGGCTGCAGGGACGACCATCTCCGAACCGGACGATCTCACTTCTTCCGAGGCGATATCGGAATATTATTTTATGGCGGCGCAGGTTTCCACCTGGAACGGGGATATCATGAGAGCGATAAAGGAATACAAGAAGGCGATAGAGTACAACCCCAAGAGCGCAAAGCTCCATTTCGGGCTCGCAAAGCTCTACAGCACCAGCGGTGATCCGGCCCTGGCCCTTATCGAGGCAGAGATGGCGCTTATCCTCTCGCCCGAAGACATCGAAATATTAAAGCTCCTCTCCGAGATATACGCAAGCCAGGGGAACGTTGAAAAGGCGGCGGAGCTATACGAGAAGATCATAGGGCTGACGCCAAAGGACAAAGACCACTACCTGAAGCTCTCCACCATTTACATAGAAGCCAAACAATTCGATAACGCAATAGAGACTCTCAAGAGATACCTGAAGATATATCCAAAGTCACCCGATATCTATTTTTACCTCGGCAAGATCGAGCTTTACAGAAACGATAATGATAAAGCCGAGGAGTATTTTGTAAAGGCCCTGAGATACGATCCCGAATTTGAATCAGCCATAGCCGCCCTTGGCCTGCTTTACGAGGACAGGGGCAATTACGAGGACGCCGCCAAGAAATACACGAGCCTATTGAAAAAGTATCCCGGCAACAACCTCTTAAGGCACAGGCTCGCCAAGATATATATCCTGTTGAACCGCCTCGAAGACGCGATAGCCGAGTTCAAGAAGATGGAGCTCTACGGGGTTAAAAAGGACGAGATCGGAGTCAAGATGGGCCTCATCTATTACGATATGGAGAAATACGAGGCCGCCGTCAACGAGTTCAAGGTAATCCTTGCCAACAACCCCACAAATGAAAAGGTGCGGTACTACCTGGCGGTATGCTTAACTAAAATTGAGGAGAATGACAAGGCCCTCGAGGAATTCAGTAAGATCCCCGAGACCTCCGAGTACTTTACCAACTCCATGATTCACATAGCCTATATCCTCCAGGACAGGGAGGACTATAACGGGGCGATAAAGGAGATAAACCGCGCCCTGAAGCTGGAGCCGAAAAATGCAAACCTTTACCACCTCCTCTCCAATTTGTATTTGAACAAGAAGGAACACGCCAAGGCGATCAAGTATATAGAGAAGGCGGTAAAGCTCGATCCGGAATCGATAAACCACCTCTTCTACTACGGCGCCGTATTGGAGCGCTCCGGGAACCTGAAGAAATCGATCGAGGTTATGAAAAAGGTGATCGAGAAGGACCCGGACAACGCCGACGCCCTGAACTACCTGGGTTACATTTACGCCGATATGGGGATAAACCTGGACGAGGCGGAAAGGCTGATCATGAAGGCCCTGACGCTGGAGCCGGACGATGGTTATATCATCGACAGTCTCGGCTGGGTCTATTACAAAAAGGGGAGGTACGAAGACGCCCTGAGAGAGATAAAGCGCGCCCTTACCCTGTCCCCCGACGACCCGATGATAAACGAACACCTCGGTGACGTCAAATACCGACTCGGGATTACCGATGACGAGGTGCTCTCCATATATCAGAAGTCCCTCGGAATGGACCTGAACAGCTATCTGGAGCATCAGATAGAGACGTTGAAGAAGAAGATAGAATATCTGAAAGAGGGAAAGAGGATAGATGACCTTATTTAGAGGGACAGCCGGGGCCGTCTTCTTGAGGAAAGGTTTAAGGACGGCCCTTTTCGTTTTTTTCGTTTCGATCACCCTCGTTCTGCTGTCATGCGCGACCTCGAAGCCTCGAAAGGCGGACAAGGCGAGGCTGGATATCCCCCTGGTTCAGGTAAAGAGCACGGGGGAGCTTTTCAACAAGGTCAAGGAGACAAACGGCGTTCTGGAATCAATCCGAGGGGTTGCAGAGATCTCCGTTTCATCCAAGAGGGATAAGTACAAGATTACCGAGATCATCCTCGCAAAGAGGCCCGGTTATTTGAGGCTCGAGAGTCTGGGCCCCTTGGGACAGACCGTCCTCTTCCTGGCGACCGACAACAAGAGAATCTACATATATTCCCCCCTCGAGAACCGATTCTATTTCGGGCTCGCCTCAAAAAAGAATCTCTCAATGATAGTCCCGCTCCCCTTCAAATCCACCGACGTGGTGGAGATTATTCAGGGGAAGATCGACCACTCGAAATACTTTCCGTCGAAGATGACCTTTGACCTCGAGAAAGAGGAGTATACACTGACCATCATGCCGGAGGACCGTACCCGCGGCATGGCCTATCTGAACGTTGACGCCCGGACATTTTTCGTAACCGGGATGAAGCTCTACGACAGATACAACAACCTCATTATCGACGGAGCATTTTCCAATTTCAGAAAGATCGACAAAAACATATTTCCAATGAACCTGAAATACCGGGTGCCGAGCGACCTGGTCTTCGTGGAGATCGAGATAGAGTACCAGGACGTAAAGCTGAACACCCCGATCGAGGAGTCTCGATTCTCGATGACACCGCCCCACGGTGTGCAGGAGATCGATGTGGACAAGACGATCATCAACTTCGACAGGACACCGGTGGAATAACTCTTAATTTGGAGGTAAGAGTGAAAAGAATATTCCGTTCCGATATATATTCAAGTTGGAAAAACGGCGCTATTGTCATAGCCCTTATCGCGGCCGCCCTCTTCTTCTGTCGGCCGGCGGCCTCTTTTGCCTTCCAGAGCCCTGAAGATTACCTGTTGCGGGGAGATAAACTCTACGAGTCAAAGGATTATCTCGGCGCCGCGGAGTATTACGAACGGGTCCTGAAGATGATAATGGACGCCAAACCCACGGAAGATGCGCTCATAGGCCATATTCAGATTCGGATAGGGCGGTGTTATCTCCAGGTCTCTAACTTCAACGAGGCGCTGATCCACTTCTCCGAAGCTCTGAAGAGGGGAAAGAGTGCAAGGGCCGCCGAGCCGGACAAGGCAAAGATAATAATCTTTACGTCCTACAACTCAATGCTCGACATATACGACAGAATCGGCCTCGAAAGGCAGATGCTCGAGGTCAACGACGAGTTCATCGACTTCCTCAAGGAATACCGGAAGGACCCCCTGCCGGAGGAACAGATCCCAAAATCGGACGTAGACAATATTCTGGCATACTGCTACGCCCAGAAGGGAGAAAACCTCGATGAGGCGTTGAGTCTCATCGACGAGGCCCTTAAGGACGATCCGAAGAACTTCGCCAAGATTGACACAAAGGGCTGGGTGCTCTACAAGATGGGCAAGAACAAAAAGGCGTTAAAGCTGCTGAAAAAAGCGTTTAAGATGTGCGAAAAAAGCAATGAGAAATGCGAGGTTATCGAGCGTCACGTTAAGGAGGCCGAAAAGGCCGCCTCGGGCGGGTAACCTCCTCTATCCGCCGCCACCCGTTGAGGTCTGGTATTCATGTCATTTACCCTGGAAGCTTAAATCCAGCGGCTTGTGTCAATGAGTATTATATATTATATGTCATCCCCTTGGGAAACGGGAATCCAGTAAAATATCTATATGGATTCCCAATCAAGTTGGGAATGACAGTATAGATCCCCAATCAAACCGAGGATGAAGGATATAATCCCAAATCAAGTTGGGAATGACTGCATAGATTCCCAGTTAAGCTGGGAATGACAGGATGGATTCCCGTTGGCGCTGAGAGTGACGGTACATATGTCATTCCCGCGTAAGCGGGAATCCAGAGAGGTGGTCTGAGCGTGTTGGGTGGCACTGACAAGCGTCAGCTTGTCAGTGTTAGGCTCCGCGAAGATAGAGGAAAGGATAGGGCGGAAAAAAATCATCGTCTTCGTAGAATTCCAGCGTATTTATAGATACCATCAAAGCGAAACTTTTTAAAATAGTCCCAACAACAAGGGGGGCATATTCTGCCCCCCTTGTCTAAAAAATCTATTCAGTTTTTTTGTAAACTCATCTAATCAACTTCTCACCTAACCCTCCCCCCATCATATCTCGTCCGCAACCCTACCAGGTTGCGCTCCAGTTTCCGCTTCCATAGTTCGAATAGATCGTGAGCTTGAACTTCCCCGTCCCGTTTAGGGTAACGACATTGTTTTCGGCGAGATCGTGGTCCCCGATCTTTGTCCCGCCGCCCGGCCCCGTAATCTCGACCCAGAAGTCGGCCGAATCCTTTGGGTAGGTGAAGGTCACTTCGAGAGAATCGTCCACTTCAATCGGAATCTCGCAGGACTCTCCGGGTCCGTCGAGGCTTCCCGACGCCGAATTCTCCATGACCGTGCACTTGGAATCTGGATCAACAATGCCCGATGTATCCGTACCCTTGTCATCCACCTTCAGGATATAAGTTGCCGACCAATTTCCCTCCCCCGCCCTGGAGTAGACTGTAAGGTGAAACGTACCCCCGTTTAGAAGGACTATATCGTATCCCTTCCTCAGCTTTATGTCGTCCAGGAGCGTCTTTTCGTCCTCGGCGGTGATCTTGACCCAGAAATCCGCTGGCTCACCGGGGATTTGAAAAGAGAGCCTCAGCTCGTCTATATTTCCGGCCGTCACCTTGAAGCTGTACGAGTCACCGGGGCCCTTCAGGTAACCCCTCTCGGTTATCGGCCCCTTCCTTTCAGTCGGGATACCGACGTCGGGAGCGGGGGCGTCGGTCCCTGTCACCGATCCGGATGAATCGGTGGACAGCGTCTTCCCACCCCCCTCAAGGATGGAAGACACCTTCTCACAGCCGGCAAACGTCAGGCCAAAGGCTAAAAACAGCAATAGCGGAAGTCTCGGCGTCCTCATTTGCAACATACCTGAAATCGACTTCTATCCTATCGACCCAAACGCCTTAATACAGAACGTTTCGGCCTCGATTTTATACCAACTTGCGCTCCAGTTTCCAAAGCCGCCGGTCGCGGAGATCGTAAGGCTGAAGGACCATTCTCCGGTAAGCTGGATAATCCCGCCGTAGTCCAGATTGGAACTAAGTAAAAGGGAGCCACTTCCGGGGTCCACAACCCTGAACTGGAAATTTTCCGATCCCTTGGATTAATTCAAGGGGAGCTTCGATGATACCCATACAACAATACGTTGAAGGCGCAAGATTTACCGGGCACGGAAAATCAACTCATGCAGGATTGTCCTACAGGGGTATTATAATATCAGTATCCCCCTGTTCCTCCACCAACAGTGTAATTGGTCGACCAGTATCCAGCACCACCCCTGGAATAGATGGTTAAATAGAACACGTCACCGTTTATAAGCTGGATGATTTCGCCTTCGTCCAGATCAAAATCTCCGAGGACGGTAGTTCCATCCTTGCCGATTACCTTGACCCAAAAGTCAGCGGACCCCTCAGGATACTTGAAGGGAACCTCGACCAGCTTTGTCGTGCCGGCATCCACGGAAAAGGTATAGGAATCTCCGGGACCGTTTAAGTACCCGCTTTGGCTGTGAGAGCTTGGAGGTGTCGGTGTGGGTGTTGTCGGTGTCGGCGTTGTCG
>CAZIWT010000003.1:0-73272 GCA_964542895.1 uncultured Thermodesulfobacteriota bacterium | reverse complement strand
CTAATAACTGGGTATCGTTTGGAGATATGGCTATAAATGAGTATCAAAGTGGTAGATGGCGACTCTACTGGGCTTGGAGTGACCACGAAGGTGGTGGAGAAGCGGAAGATGAAAAAGAGATAGACAACACCAGGAGATGGATGGAGAACTTCGATCCAGATAAGCCGGGCTTGATACTTTACAAGGGGGGATATGAAAACCCCACGTACGAGCTTAAACCGAAGCCGAAGCCAAAACCAAAGCCGAAACCAAAGCCCAAAAAACCGAAGGAAGATATACCGGTACATCTGTAAACAGCCGGGCGGCTTGAAACAGATTTTTATTGAAAGGAGATTGGTATGAAAAAGTTAATAAGTGCGACGACGCTTTTTCTTTTTGTTTTTGCCGCAGCGGTTTTTTTCGCCAGCTTCAGCGGGCCGGAAGCCGCCGTTGCCGAGGAGCACACTGCTGATGAATGGTTTGCCGGTTGGAGAAATTACAAGGACGATCCCGACCCGAAGAACAGGGAGTGGGCGGAAAAAGCTTTTTATGCAGGATATAAAATTGACATAGCAAAAAGCAGTTTTCGTGAGGTTTTAGGTATTTACCTGCCCTACATCCAAGAAATCACGCTGGATGAGCTGGCCGGCGTCAAGGCGAGGCGGGAGAACGCGCTTGTTGGGGTTTTTAATCCACATCTCTCGATGTTTTATAATAAGCATGAAGCAATTACGTTAAAAAACCTCTTCGAGTTAGAGGGGGGAAGGGAGGGCAAAGTCAAGTTCTATTTCATCGATATTTCAAAAGAAAGAGATTATGATAGAACAAGAGCAGTGCTTTCTGATGAATACAATTTAGAAGACGATGGAGCATTGATACAATTTATTTTTGAAGATGGAAATATGATCATTGACGCTTGTGCAAAAATCGCTGATGATTCTGAAGAATTGCTTTTTTATCTGATAGACAAAAAAAGCAAAATAAGTTTGATAAGATGGATGGAAAATTTTAATCCAGACAAACCTGGATTATTGATTTATAAAGGCGGGCATCAGGAAGAGCCAACCTACGAGCTGAAAACGAAGCCCAAGCCAAAACCGAAGCCGAAACCGAAACCAAAGCCTAAGCCCAAAAAGCCGAAGGAAGATATACCGGTACATCTGTAAACAATAAAAAAGGAGGGGACAACCCCTCCCAAACTGCTGGCAAAGTCCTCGCTAAAAAACGAGGACTTTGTTGTATAGTGCCGTGTTAATGAAAGAGAGATAAGGGGCATAAGACGGACAATGGGCAGACAAGAGGCTTAAGACAGACAATTGTCAGACAAGGGGCTTAAGCCCCTTGTCTATAACCCCCCTGTCAGCAAGCCCCTTGTCTATGAATCCCTTGCTCAAAAGCCTTCGGCCACGTTACCCCTTGTACTCGTCCTTCATCTTGTACTTCATGACCTTCCCGCTCGGATTCCTCGGCAGGGCGTCGAGGAAGTAGACCACCTTCGGCCTCTTGTACCCGGGGAGTTTCTCCTTTCCGTAAGCCATCATCTCGTCCTCCGTCGACTCCTCGCCCGGCTTTAAGACAACGGCGGCGTGGATCTTCTCCCCCCACTTCTCGTCCGGCAGGCCGAAGACCGCGATCTCCTGGACCTTCGGGTGGGTCAGGAAGGCGTCCTCCACTTCCTTGGCGAAGACGTTCTCGCCCCCCGTCTTGATCATGTCCTTTCTCCTGTCGACGAAGTAGAGAAAGCCGTCCCTGTCGCGGCTTACGATGTCGCCCGTGTGGAGCCAGCCGTCCACGAAGGTGACCTTCGTCTCGTCGTCCCGCTTGTAGTAGCCGGAGATGACCGAAGGGCCTTTCAGGAGCAGCTCGCCCGGGTCGCCGATCTTGACCTCCTTCCCCTTGTCGTCCACGATCCTGTAGTTCAGGACCGGGTTTATCACGCCGATGGAGCCGGCCTTCTCGAATATCATGTTCGGCGTCAGGACGGTGGCGTTTCCGCCGCTCGACTCGGTAAGGCCGTAAGTGTAGTACATCTGGGCGTTCGGCATGTACTTCTTCACGTCCTTCTTGAGGTCGTCCGGGAAGGTGGCGGCGGCGGTCGCGAAGGCCCTGACGTGTGTAACGTCGTAGGCTATCGCCTCCGGGACGCCCATGATCCAGTTGAAGAGAAACGGCGGCACGACCATGGCGATGGTCACCTTCTCGTCATGGATGTTTCTCATGTACTCAACCGGCTCGAAGCGGTGCTGGAGGACGACCTTTGCGCCGGCGGCCATCAGCGAGTTGAGGCAGTTGTCAATGATGACGTGGAAGAGGGGCAGGACCTGGATACCGGCGTCCTCCTCCGTTATGTTCATCACGTTTATCGTCGTGTAGACCGCCCACATGGCGTTTGCGTGGGTCAGCATGGCAAGCTTGCTGATCCCCGTGGTGCCGCCGGTGCAGAGGAATATGTAGAGGTCGTCCGGCAGCACCTCCACGTCCGGCTCTACCTTCTTCCCTTTTTTAAGAAACGCTTCGTAGTCTTGAGCGAACTTCTTTTTCTTTCCTCCCACCTGTAGATACGTCTCAACCTTGGGGAGCTCGGCCTTCATGTCCTCCACGATATCTGCGAACTCCTCGTGGTAGATGAGGACCTTGGCGTCCGACAGGTCGATCAGGTACCTGATGTCCGGCGGAAGGAGCCTCGTCTTCACCGGGAAGTAGACGACGCCGATCTTCGCCAGCGCGTAGTTCGCCTCCACCATCGCCGGGATGTTCTCGGCCAGCATCGCGACCTTGTCCCCCTTCTTAAGCCCCAGGGAGAGGAGGGAATCCGCAAGGCTGTTAACCCGGTCGTTCAATCCCTTCCAGGTGTAGCGCAGATCCTCGAAGACGAGCGCCTCCCTGTCGGGAAACTGTATGGCGTTTCTCGCCACGATATTTCCGATAGTCATAATACCTCCGTAGCTAAGAAAAATAGGATTATTAAGACCCCACCGGAGTTTTCATTTCTACCATATTCCGGTGAAAACCTTATATCTTACTTTTTTAGCATATTCGGCGTAGCCTGACAATTCATTTTTTAAGGTTTTGTCCTCTAATATCGTTCGCACGATGAGGAGAAGCACGACCGCCCCGGCGGGGACAAGTCCCCAGAGGGAGCCGAGGACAAGGGGCGTTGTGACGGCCATCAATAGCCCGCCGGTGTAGCCGGGGTGTCTGACGTAGCGGTAGGGGCCGTCCGTTACAACGAAATGTCCCCGGTCGCTCTGGATCCTGACCATGCTGGAGAAGAACTTATTCGTTTTCATCGCCCAGATCATGAAAAAGATGGAGACGATGAAGACGGGATAGCCGATCAGGTAGACGATAAGGGGAAGCCTCGGAGACCAGCCGTAGCGCCCCGCGTCGAGGCACGCCAGGATTATAACGGCGGTAAAGGTCGGTTTGAAAAGGGCGTAGAATATCTTGTCCCACCACTTCACGCCCGGCCCGGGCTTGAGCCTCTCCTTTGCCAGATCGATTTGGTCGGAAAAAAGTGCGATTTGGAAAACGGCTATTAGCAGGATAATCCCGCAGAAGGCCCACCCCTGCCAGTAGTCTATCCTGCCCGCCGAGAGGAAGACGAGGCTGAAAGTAAGGAGAATGGCAAAAACGGTCAACAAAGCTATCTTGAAATAGCCTATCTCGCCATAATTGAATTTCGGGTCTTTTGGCATCTCAACGCAACTGGAATACTATACTATACACGAAAGATGTTATAGAATAGAATATCAGTTGGAACTAGTCAAGAATATTTAAACATCCTTGCCGTCGAGCCAGTCCTCGGCCTCATTGATATCGTTGAACTGCCTTGACATCTCCTCCATGCCGCTTTCCCTTAATGCCCTGTCCCCGGCGAACTTAACAACAAGCTGAGCCACGATAAAGGCGGTTCTCCCTACCCCCTTATTATTGGACATTTCCAAAGCTTTAAGATGAAGGTCCATGCATTCTTGTGTAGGCGGCTTTGCATCTCTGTTGTCGACCAATAATGTAAAACCGGGAGAAAGGAGATCTAATGCTTTCTTGTGGTCATCAAGATAATTCGGAACCTCAGAGGCTTTTTGCCAGAAACCTATTAGTTTTGAATAGTAACGGTTTTTGTTCTTATCAACATAATATTCATAGTAATCGTTTTTTGCAATCTCCTGTTTCATATTTCTACCTCGAATAGCAATAGTAAAAACTTAAAAACTATTTGGATAAATGTCAACCAAATCTATTCAAACATCTTTGCCGTCAAGCCAATCCTCGGCTTCCTTAATATCGTCGAACTGCTTTGTCATTTCCTCCGCTCCGGCCTCCCTCGCTGCCCTTCTTCCGGCAAAACCAACAACTAACTGATCCACAACAAGGGCAAGTTTACCCATTTTTGCATCAATTAGCATTTGGAAAAGCTTGCCATGAAGCTCCATAACCTCAGAAGTGGGTGTCTTATAATCTCTAGTGTCGTTCAAGATCGTAAAACCGGGAGAAAGAGGTTCTAGTGTCTTCTTCAAATCATCTAAATAATCTGGAACCTCGGAGGCTTTTTGCCAGAATCCCTTCAGTTTTGAATAGAAACGGTTTCTACCCTTATCAACATAGAATTCATAGTAATCGTTTTTTGCAATCTCCTGTTTCATGTTTTTTCTCCTCGGAAGTTTCAAAATTTAAATCTTACTAAAATTATATTATATTCGGGCATAATGTCAAGACCCTTTTTAGACATTGTTTAAGCAACCATATATTAATTGTTGATTCTGTATAATATTTTAATGTTTTTGTTCAATGTTTTTCCGAGGTTATAAAAGAATCTCCTTGTGTATGAAACGCCGTTATAATATAATTCCCGAAATTTAATTGGGACAACCGTATAGAATTATTTTCATTGACAGTGGAAACATTTAACAGGAAAAATTTTTTCAGAGGCATTGTAGACTCTCTGCCGATAGTAATCTCGATATTTCCCTTCGGCGTCGTCTTCGGCGTTCTGGCGATTAAGTCGGGATTCACTATATACGAGGCGTCCTTTTCAAGCGTGGTGGTATTTGCGGGGGCGGCCCAGTTCTGCTCCCTCCCTCTTTTTGCGGCGGGGGTGAGCCCATGGGCGATCATCGGGACGACGTTCATCATCAACCTCAGGCACCTCATCATGGGCGCCTCCATATCCCGAAAGATCAAGGAGGAGGAGCTTCTTCCCAGGGCGGTGGCTTCGTATTATCTTATTGACGAGTCTTTCGCCGTGACCTCGGCATGGTGGGACTCCGGCAAAAGGGAGTCCGCCCGGGACTACCTTATCGGGTCGGGGCTTGCCGCATGGACATCCTGGAACGTCGCGACGATCCTGGGGGCGCTCTTCGGCAACATCCTGGGCGACCCGAAGAGACTGGGGCTCGACTTCGCCATCGTTGCGGGATTTATCGGGCTCCTTATGCCGCTGGTGAAGGGGAGGTTGGAGTTTCTGGTCCTCCTTGTGGCGATAGTCACATCGGTACTGTCATACCTTTTCATTCCGGGAAACTGGTACATCCTGATCGCCACTATTTTTGGAAGCCTGATCGGCGCCCTCTTTTCCAGGGACGAAGATATCGACTAAAAAGGTCTTAAGGATGGGAATTTTTAACAAAAAGGAGATGGTCAGGGGCGTGGTGGACTCTCTTCCGATAGTGGTTTCGGTTTTCCCGTTCGGGATTATCTTCGGAGTCCTTGCCATAAAATCAGGGCTGACGATATTCGAGGCGTCCTTTTCGAGCCTGGTCGTCTCCTCCGGGGCGGCCCAGTTCTGCTCCCTCCCGCTTTTTGCGGCGGGGGTAAGCCCCTGGACCATCATAGGGACGACGCTTATCATCAACCTCAGGCATCTCATATTGGGAGCCTCCATCTCCCGGAAGATAAAGGAGGAGGAGATACTCCCCAGGGCCGCGGCGGCTTACCTACTCTTCGACGAGTCGTTCGCCGTGACCTCTGCCTGGTGGGATTCCGGCAAGAGGGAGTCCGCCCGGGACTACCTCATCGGGTCGGGGTTTGCCGCGTGGGCGGCCTGGAACATCGCCACGGTATTCGGGGCGATCTTCGGAAACGTCCTCGGCGACCCGAAGAGACTGGGGCTCGATTTCGCCGTCGCTGCGGGATTTATCGGGCTTATAGTACCGATGGTGAAGGGGAGGGTGGAGCTTCTGGTGCTGCTTGTGGCGATTGTCGCATCGATCCTGTCATATCGTATCATTCCGGGGAACTGGTACATCCTGATCGCAACCCTCGCTGCGAGCGGAGTCGGTGCAATATTTGCCCGGGACGGGGACGGGGACTGAAGAGAATTGTATGCAGAAGAGTGTGTTTTGACGAATTTGAAGGTCTGTCGAAGATATAGGGGGAAAGCTTGAATCACGTAACTATCTTGCTTACAATGGTCGGAATGGGGATAGTCACCTATCTCACCAGGGCGTTCTTCCTCGTCGGGAAGAGGGACGAGGGAATGCCGAGGTTCGTCGTCAGGGCACTGAAGTTCGTGCCGGTGGCGGTCTTGAGCGCCATCGTCGCCCCGATGGTCGCGGCCCCGGAGGGAAGGCTCGCCCTCACCTACGACAGCCCCTATCTCATAGCGGGTCTCTTGACCTTCTTCGTGGCCTACATCTCGAAGAATCTCATAGTTACCGTCTTCAGCGGGATAGCGTTGATCCTCATCGTGAAGTTCATTATAGGATGAGAGCGAAAGGTAAGTAACCATCTAGTCGTCTCGATGTGTCTCTATATTTTTTTGTCTCGGCAATTTAAAGAGGAGGCACCAACCAAAAAAATTAACACAACCTAAAAACAACCGTCATTGCGGGGGAACGAAGCAGTCACGGCAATATCATGATAAAAACGCGTGATAAAGGATACCTAATCTTCAAGCAAAACGAGATATCAGATTCATTGGAATAAATACTATTTTTCCCTGTTTCTTGCAAAAGTAGAAGGGCGTTGGGGTCGGTTCCTAAATCCTGCCGACGATGTTGAGGAGGATCAGAAATATCGTCATGTCTGCGAAGTTATGGGTGAGTATCGGCATCAAGAGACCCTTCGAACAGTTTCGTATGACGCCCAGAAAAAGGCCGTAGACGGTCGCCATGACGGCGCCCATAATCCCGTTCGGTATCCCCCAGTAGTGGATGGCGCCGAAGATAAGCGCCTGAACCACGATTACAATGTAGACGTTGTCGAAAATCTCCTCAAGCCCGCTCCACAATATCCCCCGGTAGACCACCTCCTCAACAATAGAGTTTACTAAGGCAAAAACGACCCCTCCGACGAGGAGCTTCGATAACTCCACGTCCGGGAAATACTGCGTGAAGACCTCGATATCCGGGTCGAAAAGAAGATACCAGAGGATCAGGGCGGATGAGCTGACTACGATGACGACTATGCCCAAAAGAAGCGAAACCGCGTTTATCTTCCCGACCTCCCCCAGCGAGGGGGCCGGTTTATCTCTCCAGAGACATTTGAAAAACCGAATCGTGATCAGGTAGAGGGCTATGGGAAATGCGAACATGAGCCCCAGCGTATAGAAGGGGAGGGTCCTCGTGATGTAGGCGAGGAGGAAGAAGAGGGATGGTCCGAAGAGGGATATATGTCTCCTGTAGAAAAACAGCGTGATAAGGGCGAGGAGAACGGCCGGGATTAAAAGGAGAATCGGCCCCTCGATCATGTGTGTGGGAAAGAGGAGGCCGATAACCGCCGCCGTCAGGTACAGCAGCGCAGCCGGGACAAGTTTCTTTTCCGCATTCTCCATCAACTAATCCCCTTCACCCGGAGGGCGGGCGTAGAATATCTCTGCATATATATCACGTCGTGGTATTTTGCGAACTTGTGCCCCACATCCGATACGAGGATAGGGTGCTTCGGGCCGTGTTCCAAAAACCATTTCTTCCGGTCTTTCAGAGATTTGGGATCAGTGTAGAACGTGGCGGTGGTCGTTATGATCGCCTCGTTGTAGATCCCGGTTACGGTGCCGATGTCGCCCGCCGTCATTCTCCTTATCATGGCTTCTGTCAACGTTTACTCAGCCTCCAACTCTTTTTCCATTACGAGACACCCTATGCTCACCTCTTCGTTGAGCGTGGTCACGCTCTCCCTGATAACGTGAAATCCATGTCCCTCGTAGAAGGGGCGGGCGTTCAAGGAGGCGTTGAGTGTGAGGGAGCTTACCCTTGATGAGACCGCCTCCCTCTCGATCACGGCAAGGAGGCTCGATCCGACGCCCCTCCCCTGACGGCGGGGGTGGACATACATAGCGTTGATCAGGCCCTGCTGAAATAGCGCAAAGCCGACGACCACGCCCTCTTCCTCCGCAACGAATGCGAGCATATCCGGCTTACCCATCGCCTCAGCAGCCTTCTCGGCCGTCATCGCGTCATGCCATGCGTTAAGCGTGTCGTTGTCGTACGGCCCGCCGGAGAGCGCTCTTACCGCGCTGTGATGGACGTCGCAGATTCCCTCGGTGTCGTCCGTCGACGCGGGCCGGATGATGAGGTTCGGTTCCATTCTACGCCCTTTTTCAAAGCTTATATCAAAAATGCAAAAAGCAAAAAGGTAAAAAGGCGGGTTTTACCCCGCCTTTTTAAACAGATTGAAAAACCGCTTTAAGATAAACCCATCAATACTTCTGAAGGACGTCCCTGGAGATCAATATCCTCTGGATCTCGGAGGTTCCCTCGCCGATCTCGCCGAGCTTTGCTTCCCTGTAGAGCCTCTCCACCGGATATTCCTTGGTGTAGCCGTAGCCGCCGTGGATCTGAACCGCCCAGCTGGATATGTTGGTGGAGGCCTCTGATGCCACAAGCTTTGCTATGGAGGCCATGGTCGCGGCACCGGGGTCTTTGTTGTCCTTCAGCCATGCGGCCTTGTAGATGAGAAGGCGCGAGACGTCTATCAGCATCTTCATGTCCGCGAGCTTGAAGCCGACCATCTGGAACTTCCCTATTGGTCTTCCGAACTGCTGGCGCTCCTTGGCGTATTTTATCGACTCCTCCATGCAGGCTATGGCGACGCCCAGCGCCACCATCGCCATACCGACCCGGCCGTACTCGAGGGTCTGCATCGCCTGGATGAAGCCCTCGTTTTCCACCCCGAGGAGGTTCTCGGCCGGAATCTCGCAATCATCGAAGATAAGCTCCGAGGTGGGCGAGCCGCGGTAGCCCATCTTGTCCAGGGGCTTGCCAGCGGAAAATCCCTTTGTCCCTTTCTCAACGATAAAGGAGCTCACGTCTCTCCCCTTGTGGCCGTCCTTATCGGTCTTTGCCATGACGACGGCAACATCCATAATGGGGCCGTTCGTGATAAACATCTTCGTGCCGTTAAGGACCCACTTGTCCCCCTTCTTGACGGCGGTGGTCCTGACGCTGATGGCGTCCGATCCCGCGTCCGGCTCTGTCAATCCGAAGCTGCCTATCATCTCGGTGGAGATAAGCTTCGGGAGGTACTTCTCCTTCTGCTTGTCGGTGCCGAACAGCGCTATGGGGATGCCGCAGAGTCCCACGCTTCCGCCGACGGAGAGGTAGGTGGAGGCGCAGGCCCTGGCGAGCTCCTCCTGGGCAATCGACTGGGTGAGGAGGTTCCTCGCCGTGCCGCCGTATTTCTCTTCGTGAAAGAGGCCGGTGTAACCGAACTCGGCGAGCTTCTTGAAATTTACCTTGAGTATCTTAACGCTCTGTTCGTGGTCGGCCTTGTCCAGTAAATCCGCATTCGGTCTTATTTCTTTTTCACAGAACTTCCTGAAAGATTCCTGAAGCGCTAATTGTTCCTTTGAAAGTGAGTAGTCCATTTTTCCCTCCCTATGACATGAGGATTCTTGAGATGATCATCTTCTGAATCTCCGATGTGCCGCCGCCGATCTGGGCGAGCTTGGTGTCCCTGAAGGCGCGCTCCACCGGGTATTCGTGCATGTAGCCGTAGCCCCCGTGGATCTGGACGGCGTCGGACATCGCATCCATTCCGTAATCGCCGATGTAGAGCTTGGCCACGGCGGCCTCCATGTGGTTCAAGGCCATTCCCTGGTCCTTGTTCCACGCCACCTTGTATACCAGGAGCCTCGCCGCCTCGACGAAACACTTTATATCGGCGAGCTTCTTCTGGATCGCCTGGAATTTCGCGATGGGGCGTCCGAACTGCACCCTATCCTTGGCGTAGCGGGCGCTCTCCTTTAGGATATACTCCATCCCGCCGACGAAGGGCGCCAGTAGCGCGGATCTGTCCCACTCGAGGGTCTGGAGTGCCATCGGAAAGCCGTTGTTCAAGGTCCCCAGGAGGTTTTCCTCCGGGATCTCGCAGTCGTCGAAGAAGAGCTCGGCCGTGGTCGAGGTCTTTACTCCCATCTTCTTCAGCGTCTTGCTCACGCCGAACCCCTTCGTCCCCTTCTCCACGATAAAGCCGGACATCCCCATATGTCTCTTCTCCTTGTCGGTGGAGGCGTAAACCACGCAGATGTCCGCGATGGGGCCGTTCGTTATAAACATCTTCGTGCCGTTAAGGATCCACTTGTCGCCCTTCTTGACGGCGGTGGTCGCTATAGATGCGGCGTCGGAGCCGGCGTTTGGCTCGGTAAGCCCCATGCAGCCGACCCACTCGCCGGTCGCCATCTTAGACAGATACTTCTCCTTCTGCTCCTTGGTTCCGTGCTGGAGAATCGTGTCGGCGGCGAGGTACGTATGGGCGCCCCAGGAGAGGGTAAGGCCGCCGTCCGCGCCCCCCTCCGCCATCGCCTCGGCGGCGAGGCACGCGGTCACCACGTCCGAGTCTGCGCCGCCGTACTCCTCGGGGAAGTGAAGCCCTAAAAGCCCGAACTCCCCCATCTTCTTCCACGCCTCCCAGCAGAACTCCCCCTTCTCGTCGTACTCCTCGGCGTACGGGGCGATCTCGTTCTGGGAAAATTTCAGCACCTGATCTCTGAAAGCAAGCTGTTCATCCGTAAAGGTGAAATCCATGTAACCCTCCTTTTTAGCTGTTCCTTATCAATTAATACCAATCTATATTAAATATCCGCACTTAAACGGAGACGGCCTTTTATGAAGTCAAAAGAGATCCGTATAAACAATCTCCATCGGCTCGAAACATCGGCCTCTCCCCCCCGACCTAAATCGCATACCCTTCAAATCCCCCTTAAAATCAAATATCCCGCCTGTTGATTAAGGCCTCCTATCCCTTGTCGTCGGGGCATACGGAGAGCCCATCTAACAGCGTGGCGGTCAGCATGTCTGTCGCCTCATTTGCCTCGTTGGCCGTGATCGACCTCACGCCATCCACTATCCACTTCAGCATTATCCTCTCCACCGATCCGAATATGGAGTAGGCGGCCAGCGTCGGATCGATCTCTGCCTTGAACCTCCCCCCGCTCTGACCGATCTCGACGATCTTCGTGATCAGCTCGAAGGCGACCTTGAAGTGGCGGACGTTCTCCCCGCTGAAGAAGCGGGAGGCCTTGACGACGTCTATGATCATCACCTCGATCATCCTCGGGTTGTTTTTGTACGAGTGAAAGAGAAACGATATGATCCCCCTGACCATCTCCCTCGGGTCGTCTTCGGTCTCGATCTGTCTCTTTATGGCGTTAAGGAAATTCTCCCAGCGGGTCCTGAAGATGGAGATCAGCAGGTCTTCCTTGCTGTCGAAGTAGTGGTAGACGAGGCCGTAGGCGATGCCCGCCTCCTTGGCGATATCGGAGACCCGGGCGCCGAAGTACCCCTTGTCCGCGAAGACCTTTATGGCCGCATCCAGTATGACCGTTGTCTTGTCCGCAGCGTCCTCGTTATTGTTATTTGCCTTTGCCGTTTTTTTGGACAATCTATATTCCCAAATGGTTTTTTACTTCGCTTTCACCCACTTAAAAATTGCCGCCCCGCCCCCCCCGTAGATTGACTTGTCAGTCAGTCAAAAAGTTTATATTTTCGACAATCCTTTGTCAAGGTAAAATGTGGCTTGCGCTGCAGAAAAACTTCGAGCTATCGTGTTTAAAAAAATCGATCTCGAATGGAGGATGGGAGGATTGATTATATGAGATGGGCGATGAAACTTTTTACAGGACTGTGGATTTAAACTGCTCACGTCTATAGAAGCCGTCCACATAATTGTAAAATGGGGTGGGAAAGATAAGAGGAGCGAAAGTAAAAAAATCCCTTTTTATCCCAATTGCCCCCGCTTTTACACCCCGCGGCCGATCTACTGGAGGCTCAGGCGGGTCCTCGCGATGATCTCGTCCTTTACGATGTTGGGCAGATCGTCGAAGTAGGCGCAGTAGCCGGCGACGCGAACGACCAGCCCCGGATATTTCCCCGGGTTTTTGCGGGCGTCGATAAGGGTGTCCGGGTCGAGGACGTTGATCTGGAGCTCCATCCCACCGGACTCGAAGAAGCCTTTTGTTAACGCCTCCAGTATATCGACGCCCCTCTCCCCTAAGACGGTTGCCGGGTCGAAGCGGAGGTTCGTAGCGTAGCCGTTGGCGGCGAGCTTGGCGTCCACCCCGGCGACCGAGTTCAATAGCGCCGTGGGGCCGCATTTGTCCATCCCGTTTGCTGGGGATAGGCTCGCCCCGAATGGCATACGTTCAAGCCTCCCGCTGGGGAGGGCCGGGGTTTTCTCGCCGAAGGAGGCGTGGGTGGTGGAGGAGTAGAAGCCGGGGACGTATTGTCCTCCCCGGACGTTCGTGTATCGGGAGAGCGCATCGTGGAAGATATTGACCACGAGGTCCGCGTATCGGTCGGGGAGTTTTTGGTCGTTTCCGTACTTCGGCGCCTTGAGGAGCTCGCCCCTCAGCTTCGGGTCGGATTTGAAATTGTCTCTCATCGCCGTAACTAATTCCGGCAGGGTGCAGATCTTTCTGTCGAAGACGGCATCCTTTACGGCGGTAAAGGAATCCGCCACGTCGGCCACGCCCACGCCCTGAACCCCGCTGCCGTTGTATACCGCGCCGCCCGCCGACACGTCCAGCCCCGACTCGATACAGCCGTCCACTAACATGGATGAAAAGGGGGTGGGGTGGTAGTCCCGGTTTCCGCCGTCGATTATCTCGAGGTCTTCTACCATCCTTAAGACCATATGCTCCACCTGCTCCCGAAAGGCGCTTATCACATCGTCTATCGTGGTAAAGGTCTCCGGGGGCGGGGTGTCGGCGCCGATCTTCTTTCCCCGTAGCTTTAAAGTCCTTCCCCGGTTAAGCGCGAAGATGAGGCAGGCCGGCAGGTTGAACAGCGCGGTGTCCGTGGAGAGAAAGCTCTTTCCGGGGATCGACGGCTCCACACACCCCACGATCCCGTAGTCCCTGGCGTCCTCGATCGGGTAGCCGTGGTGGAGGAGGGAGGATATCACCGCCTCGTCGCTGAAGATTCCCGGGACGCCGTTCCCCCTCCTCGCCACGTCCAAGGCACGCCTGACGTATTCTTTTGGCGAGCCCTTGTGGGTGCGGGCGTGGTAGTTCGGGTCGCGAAGTCCCGAACGCTCCATCACGTCGAGAAAGACGTAGGTGAGCTCGTTGACCGCGTCGTTGCCGTCTCTGTCCATCCCCCCGACGACGGCCGCCTGAGCTATCAGGTAGCCGCCGTGGCACTTGCTGATCGTCTCCGAGAGGTGAAAGACGTGCTCGGTGGCCTTTGCCGAGAAGCACAGGAGTATCTCAACGGCGTCTTCTCTGGTAATCCTTCCCTCATCTATATCACTTTTATAGTAGGGGTAGAGGTATTGATCGACCCTGCTCAACGAGACGGCGGAGTTTATCCCCTCGAGGCAGACGGTAAGGTGGGAAAGCCAAAGCGACTGCACCGCCTCCTGGAACGTCCCGGCCCCCTCTTTAGGCACCTTTCTCAATATCCGGGCTATCTCGTGAAGCTCCTCCCTCCTGGTCTTGCCCCTTTCTTCTGTGGCGATCCTCTCCGCCTCTTCGGCGAGGTTTTCCGCAAAATCAACCAGCCCCTCGGAGACTATCCGGCACGCCCCGTGGAGGTCGCCGTCTTTGCCCTCCATCTCCTTTAAATATCCCTCAATACCGATCACCACTATCTTCTCGTAGTTTGGGAGGAAGTGGCCAATCCCGCCGGCGACGTTAATCAGGTAGAAGGCGGGCGAGAGCTGATCGACCACGTAGTGTAAAAAGCGGCCGATCCGATTCGGGAAAAACGACCTTATGATCATGTTTCGGGTGAGCCAGTAGGGGATTATCCGGAAGATGAACTTGAGCCTCTCCGCCCACGGTATCTGAAAGGGGGTCGTCTCCCGCTTGTCTATCCAGAGGAGCTCCTGATTCAGGAAGACGCCGGAGAGCTCCGGCTGGATTATGGCGGACTTCCTGTGGCTTCCCACGTTTCCCACAATCAGCTCGTCGTCGAAGATCTTGGCCGACTTGTTGCGAAGGAGATGTTTCATCGCCTTTGCCTTCCTGATCACCATCGGCTCCTTCGGGTCGTCGTATTTCTTGAAATACTCGGTGATGAGCCAGGCGCGCTCCGTGCAGAGGTGCATTTTACTTGAGAGGAGCTTCTCCTTTATCCGGATGAAGCGGTCGGATTTCCTTTCCTCTTCAGGCGGCTCGATGTATGCGCCCGCTGTTATCGCGTGTCTGGCCATGAGTCTTCACTCCATATATGGTATTTATGGAAATTGGGGCTCAAGATTAACATTACAACAAGGTTGACAGGGAAAAAGCAACATCATTATAGCAGCTAATTTCTTGAAATTCCACACTAAAAAAGCTTTCCCGCATGAAAAGGCTTTGGGCGTCCTCAAAATAATCTGGAGGCGCGGACGGCGAGCGGCCTCAATAAGTGTAGTCGGGATCGAGGATCGCGCCCCTCTCCCTGGGGCTTGCGACTATCCGGTTGAAGAGATCGGCTTCGAGATAGCTGGGTGTGTACTTTACCCCATTACGCTCGATCTGCCGGTGGAAAGACCTCAGATGGTTTCTGGATCCCTTCATAAGGTTCTGGTAGACGATCCTGACGTCGTCGTTGTCAGTAGCCTCGATCCACTTGATAAGGTCGGCGATGTCCAGCTCCTCTATCTGTGCCCCGACGATCAGGGCGTCGTTTAGAGATTTTCCGGCCTTTTCGACAAGCTCCTTGTAGAGGGACTTCAGCGTATCGTTTTTAAAGACGCCCGGGACGTCATTGGAGATGGGATCGTCAAGACCGTAACGCACTATTATTTTTGCCAGGGCGTCCATGTGGGTCTGCTCGCTTGAGGCGATGTTGGCAAATATCCTTATGCCCCATTTGTCGTAGATTGCCCGGTAGACGTCTCTCGCCAGCTTCTCCTCCTCGCGCATGAAGAGGATCCCCTCCGCCTCGTTTTTCGTCAGCTCGGTTATCTCGATTGTCGCGATCTTGGCGTCGACGACTGTGGTGACATTGTCCTGGGCGCTTGATGAGACGACGAGGTTAAGCGAACAGAAGACGCCTGCGATGACGGCCGCGATCAAGGTCGATTTGTTAAATCCTTTCATTGTCATACTCCTTTGACTTTAAATTGTGTATGTATCGATGAAGAGTGAGCTTGAGGAGATTTCAGCGGGCGGTTACACCACGCATCGGAGAGGAGCTTGAAGATCGACACATTAAAACAAGTATAACATATTTCCCGATTCCGCGCAATCTGGCGGTGTCACCGCAATTCAAAGCAGTTTTTAAAGCGTTGGAATTTCACAAATGGAGGTCTGTCGGTCGCGCGAAAAAAATTACATCAAGACCGGCTTTTCCCTGGCGTATTTTTTGATCAAGGTCCCTATGTACTCGATAAGTTCCACAACCGCCTCTCTCTCCCTGGTGTTGCCGACCAAGACTTCCCTGATGTGGGTCCCCACATTAGGGTCAACCCTGAAGGTCAGGATTACCTCGTCCGGAGATGAATTGCGATGGGGATTTGAGAAGAGTTTAGAAAATAAAGTAGTTTCCATTTCCCACCTTAAAAAGGGCGTTATGTTTCTACAAAAACGCTGTAAATTCTTGACAATAAGGTATGCTCCAATTATAGTGAAAAAAATTATAGGAGTAAGTTATGGCAAAATACAAAGGAGATGAGGTAAACGCCCTCAATTCGCTTCCCCTCTGTTATTCTTTGAGAATATTGGCAATGAGCCGGAAGAATCATGTAGCAATAGTAGATGGGACGACCGGAGAGTCTTGTACATACAGTGAGTTGTACGATAGGGTTTCCCGTATGGTATTGTGGCTTGGTCAAAACGGCATTAATCCTGGCGACAGGGTGGCATGTCTTTCAGAGAACAGCAAAGTCTATTTTGAACTCTTCTATGCTCTGGCTTGGATAGGCGCCGTTATCGTTCCTTTGAATATGCGACTTACTCCGAGCGAACTAAATTTCATTATTAACAATGCAGGGGCAAAGGCCATGTACAGCAGTGACTCTTTTATCGATAATTCAAACGAGGCCATCAAGGGATTATCTTCGATAAAGCTGAAGTTCAAAACAGGCAAGGCGTCCGCCGACTGGGTGTCCTTTGATGAATTTACAGATATCAAAAGTGAAAATGTTCGCTCTTCCGACAACATAATCGGCGAGAATCTCTTTATGCTCCTCTACACAAGCGGTACTACCGGAAAGCCCAAGGGGTGCATGATACCCCAGCGGACGTGGAATGGTTATGCGATAAATATGGCCTCTTGTTTCGGGATGGGGCAAGATGATGTATATCTGGCATTTCTCCCCCTCTTCCATGTCGCGGGGTTCGGGACAGCCGTATCCCAGATCCAACTGGGAGGCACTGTCGTTGTTACGTCGGACTTTGACCCGGAAAAGCTCTATGAACTAATAGAAAAGTATAAAGTGACCATCATGTTTCTTGTGCCTGGGATTTCTACCTATTTTCTCTACCACGAGGTCAGGAAAAAGACCGATGTCTCCTCTCTAAAGGTTTTCATCGGCGGTGCGGGCGGGGAAAAGTTGGAGATGGTAAATGACGTAGAGGAGCTTCTGGGAGCCAACTACTTTGGGATCTACGGTCAGACCGAGTCGGGAGGTAAGGTCACCTGGGTTAATTCCGATATGATTAGAAAAGATCCTTCGATCTACGGTTATGTTATGCCCTTCTTTAATTACATGATCGCCGACGATAATGACAATCCCGTATCTCCCGGTGAAGTCGGAGAGCTGTGTTTGAGGGGAACACCCATCATGCAAGGATATTGGAATCTCCCCGAAGAGAGCGAAGAGACGCTGAGAAACGGATGGCATCATACCGGAGACCTCTTTGTTATGGAAGAGAGCGGACTTGTCAGGATGGTGGACCGGAAGAAATACCTGATAAAAACCGGAGGGGAGAACGTCTATCCTCAGGAAGTGGAGATTGTTCTTCTAAGCCATGATTCTGTGGCCGATGCGGCGGTTATCGGAATCCTCGATGAAAAATGGGGAGAGGCGGTAAAAGCATTCGTGATAAAGAAGCCTGATATGGAGGTGACGGGAAAGGAGCTATCTGACTGGGTCAAGAAACATATAGCCGGTTATAAGGCGCCCCGTTATGTAGAGTTCGTAGATGCCATACCTAGAAACGCCTCAGGTAAAGTACTGAAGGGGATATTGAGGGAGGGTGAGACAACTCCAGACCAGAAGGTGTAGAGGAATAAAACGAGGAATTTTTAACGGATTCTTTTTTCCGCGCTTCTCTTCTATATTGGAGCGTGAAAACCGACACATCTGGTACATAACATATTGACCGTTCCAGCACAACAGGACGGTGAGGCACATCAAAAGGTCGTTGTTTAGACATCTGCCTTGACCATTGACGGTACGTCGGTCATCGTGATCAAACTACATCAGGACCGGCTTTTCCCCTGCGTATTTTTCGATCAGCGTCCCGAGGTACTCGATGAGTTTCACCACCGTTTCCCTCTCCCTTGCATCATTGATCAAGACTTCCCTGATGTGGGTCCCCACGTCGTCGTTCACGCTGAAGGTAAGGATCACCTCGTCCGGCGATGCGTCCCGGTGGGGGGGCCTCAGATTCACAACGTCGACCGCGTCGATCAATCCCCACAGCTTGACCTTCTCGTCTTCCGTCAGCGTCACGGTTCCCCGGTCGGTCTCTTTGTCCCCGATCTTCTTCGTCATCGAGAACCTGTCCGGGGCCGCAAGTGTCACGATCCACTCGCCGTGCCCCGAAGGATGACTCGCCCCGCCGCTCTTGAACTCGAAGAGGATCACCCCCAGTTTTGAGATGGTGCCCTCGGCGCCCCCGGAGATGGAGCCGCACCCGAAGGCGTAAATGCCGAAAAGGACTAAAACAAGCGGGAGGGCGAAGAGCCTTACCGAAAAGACATGGGGCGGGGCCGAGGCCGCCGCTGTTAAACTCTTCATATGGATACCACCTTTGGTTTTTGGATTTTATTTCAAGCCTTTAAACGTTTAAGCAGAGCGGGCCGCGGTCATCCTCATTTGACTCCCGAGAAAAAGACGTGGGCGACATACCCGGCGATGGGGGGGAGGAAAAAGGAGGATACGAAGCGAATGGCCGTGAACTTCCATCCCATGATCCCCACCTCGAGGGGCATTCGGGCGACGGCCCATATGGACCACCCCATCAGGAAGGCCACCATAGTCCCGATGCCGGCGCCCGACCTGAACAGCCCCGCGGCGACGGGCAGGCTCACGAAAGGCCCACCTGGAGTTACCGCACCGGCCAGGGTCCCGATGAATATCCCCCGAACTCCGGATTCCTCCCCCACCCATTTCGCTATCAGCTCCTGGGGTACAAGGACCTGAACCATGCCGGCCACGATGAACGCAAAGGCGAGGAGCGGTATGATCTCGATGGTCATGTCCCACGTCATGGAGAGGCCGCGTATATGTTCGCCGCCGCCCCGCATATATCCGATTATAAGTAAGATCAAGGCCAAGATCGCCATAATAAGCGTTGGGAACAACATTTGAGATTTCCTTTTTTTACCTGTCATTTAAAATATCTCTCTCTTGGATTACAGCTCGTCACTCTACGGCATCCGGGTTATGTGGATGATCTGCCGGGCGGTGAGAGGAGAAACCGTCGTAACGATGCCGGCGCCCGCCCTCGATGGATGATGCGCCCCGTCTCTCTTGAATCAAAAAATCAGCCACTTGAGACGGTGCCACCGGCGCTTTAGAAAAATGGGGCGATATCTATTATCATCCCGTTATCGTCTCCCGCGCTTTTTCGGCATCCGGGCGTTTACCTCCTTTCGCCAATCGTCAAGCATCGCAAGGAGCCTTTTCGCATCCTCGGGATGTGTTTCGGAGAGGTCGTTATGCTCGCCGATGTCCCGGGCGAGGTCGTAGAGCCGAATCCGGTCGCTCTCGTAAAACTGTATCAGCTTCATCCCCTTGTGTCGGATCGCCCCGGAGGGACGATGGCCGTCGCTGTGGTAGTGGGGGAAATGCCAGAAGAGGGCGTCCCGATTTACTCCGCCCGTGCCGGAGGCGAGAGGCATCAGGCCTTTACCGTCGATGTGCAGGTCGGGCCTTGTGGGAAGTCCCGCCGCCTGGAGGATCGTGGGGAAGAGGTCGCAGGAGTGGGCCGGCTCGGTAACAACGCTTCCCGGACTTTTTACCCCCGGCCCCCGGATGATCAGCGGCACCCGAATGCCCCCCTCGAAGAGCCACCCCTTGCCGTAGCGGAGAGGCTCGTTCGATGTGACGGTTGTTTTGGTGGAGAGTCCCCCGTTGTCGGAGGTGAAGATAACGAGAGAGTTTTCACTAAGCCCCAGTTCTTCGAGCTTTTTGGTGATCATTCCCACGCCCCGATCCACGCTCTCGAGCATCGCGGCGTAGACCGGGTCGCCCTGGACGACACGGGTGGAGACGCCGTCGATCTCTCTTACCTGTTCTCCATCGGCAATCGCCGCCGCCTTATCCTCGTATTTTTTCACCAGCTCTTCCGTTCCCATGAGCGGCGTGTGCACCGCGTAATGGGATAGCATCAAAAAGAAGGGGACGTCCTTGTGCGTATCAATGAAATCGAGGGACTCGCTGTTCAGGCGGTCGGTCAGGTACTCCCCCTTCGGGCCGTCCGGGAGGGTCTCGATCTTGTAGGGAGAGAAATATCCAGACGGCGGCTGGCCCCACTTGAGTCCCCCCAGGTTTACGTCGAACCCCTGCCTGTCCGGGTAGTAGTCTTCGTCGCCCAGATGCCATTTTCCGGTAAAAAAAGTGGCGTAACCGGCGTCCCGCATCAGCTCGGCTACCGTGGTCTCCTTGAGCGGAAGGTACTCCTTGTTTACGGGTTGCTTGAGGTGTGCGGGCTTTTTGCCTGCGATGTCGTCCGGGTGTCCCGTCCTCAAGGAGGGGACGAGGTGCTGGAAGAGACGCTGAGGGAAGTTGGCGGCTATCCAATTGTCGATTCCGAGGCGCGCCGGGTTTTTGCCGGTCATTATCGCTGCCCGGGTGGGTGAGCAGACGGGGCTGGCGCTGTATGCGTCTGTAAAGCGGACACCCTCCGCCGCCAGCCGGTCTATGTTCGGCGTCTCGTGAAAGGCGCTGCCGTAGCAGGCCGGGTCGGCCCATCCCAGGTCGTCAACGAGGATCAAAACGATATTGGGTTTGCTATGAGTTGAAAATCCCCGCGCCCGGCCGGGGATCATAAGGGCTGTGGCGGCGGTTCCGGCCGCGGTCAGGAAGTCTCGGCGGGATATCCTGCTTAACATGGCTTGCCTCCATTCTTCACAGATTGAGAAAATATGGTTCATGGGGTTCATGGGGAAGATCGGTGTCAAGGAAATCCCCATATACGTAGCATACGAAGTCCCCTTATGTCAACGGGATATGTAACTGTGTTGGGCGGCGGTGTGGGAAATGCCGGGTATATCCTCACTCCCCGGCATCGTGCGGCGTGGTGTAAACAAAGTGCACCGCCGTGAAATCATCGGTATATTTTTCTCGGTAGTCTTCTTTTGTCTTTTTCCCTCTACGATTTATTTTTAACCTGCAGTTTTAATCTGATCAACAATAAAAATTGTTTGAAAAATCAGAGAAAAAAGTCCAGCTTGACCCCCCTGAACATGATGTGGGCGGCGTAGCCCGCCAGGGGCGGGAGGAAGAAGGAGCTGGCGATATGGATCAGCGTGAACTTCCAGCCGAGGATCCCCGCCTCGAAGGGCACCCGGGTTATGTTCATGATCGACCAGGCGGTGAGAAACGAGACCATCGTCCCGATGCTGGCGCCGGCCCCCAGCAGTCCCGCCGCCAAGGGAAGCGTAACCGAGGGCCCGCCCGGCGTCAGGGCGCCCAGAAGCGAGCCCATCATTATCCCCTTGAAGCCGGATTGGTCCCCCAGCCAGTCGGCGACGAATTCCTTCGGGACTATTACCTGAATCATCCCCGCAAGAAGAAGGGCGAAGAAGATCAGGGGGATCACCATTATCGTCAGGTTCATGGAGCGCTTCAATCCCTCGGCGAGTCTGCCGCCCCCCTGGTGGTAGGCGATGACGAGGGCGACTATTGCGAAGGCCGCCAGTATCAAGGTGGGGAGAAGTAGTTTCATTTTGCTTTCCCTTTTAAACATATTTCTTGCGGTGTCCTTATTTGAATCGAAAGATATCGTCGTTAAAAAAAACCGATAAGATATTCCGGTCAATGCGATTATATGATAACATGGGTTGCGGCGATTGGAAAGAAGATAATGTCTATTGTAGAGGGCCGTCGGGCACCTCCTTTGATTCGGGGAGATTAAGGCGATACTCAATCAAGGATCTCATAAGCGGAGCCCACTGTATTAGACGTAACGAAGGCGTGAAATATTGCCGGAGAATCGAATTTATTTGAGCGCTTCGACCTTGAGTAGTGAAATTTCACGCCGCACCTTTTAAAGCACTCCACTTGAATTAAAAAAGGGGAAGGGCATATGGGAAATATCTTTCTTGTCAGGCACGGAGAGACTCAGTGGAACTTGGGGGAAATATTTCGGGGGAGGGCGGACGTCCCGCTGAACGAGAGGGGGAGGGAGCAGGCGGAGGCCGTGGGGAGGGCGCTTGCCGGCCTCGATTTCAATGCGGTATACGCGAGCCCCCTCTCGAGGGCGGTAGAAACCGCGTCGAAGATCGCTGCCCACCACGGGATCGAGGTGATGACGGATGAGGGCCTGATCGACATCGACTACGGCGAGTGGGAGGGAATCCCCAAGGAGGAGATAAAGGGGAGATACGCCGATCTCTACGGGCGGTGGATGAAGGCCCCTAACGAGGTAGTCTTTCCCGGGGCCGAGTCGATACTGGACGTGAGGGAGAGGGCCTTCGAGGCCATCCTGCGGCTTGCCGGGAGACACGCGGGTGAGACAATCGCCCTTGTTTCCCACAGGGTTGTGAACAAGATGATCCTGGCGGCCGTTATGGGGATGGACTCATCCCGGTTCTGGGACATCGAGCAGGATACGGCGTGCATCAACGTCATCCGCTATGTGAAGGGAGGCGGCAAATCCGAAGACCGATTCATCATCGCCAAGGTCAACGACACATCTCCCATCAAGCCCTACTCCTCGGCCGCGGACGCCGATTTCTGAGCGCCGTACACCCCAGCCCGCCTGATGGGCCAAAGCGCCACGCCTGACAACGTTTTAGGGGGTCAAGAAGTCAAGGCCGCCCGCTTTGTTTGGAGCCGGGCGAGATCCGTTACTTTTTTCCCTCCCGCTCGAAGCCGGCCTTGAGGAGCTTTCTGAAGCCGCCGGTGAAGTAGTTTTCCGGGATCTCCTTTTTTATCACTTTGTCCTGTGGTATCTCCGGTATCGAGAAATTGAAGACGATCCACATGAAAGAGAGGATGATGTAAAACGTGGCCCCCCAGAGGATCTCCCGCCCTTCGGCGTCATCGATCAGGAGGGCGGGGAACTTCCATTTCTCCCTGTTGCTCGCCTTTTTTAAGTCCTCCGGAACATCGAAGTCAATCCAGAAGTAGTTTTCCGGGTCGAGCATCTCGTCGATCTTAACGGAGACGATCCTCTCCACCTCCCAGTTGAGCCGCTCCTTCAGGTCTCCCGAGATCGCGCCGACGGAGGGGAAGATCACCCTCCTGAACGACATCAGGCCGTAGGGGGGGAGGGAGCCCAGATAATCGATACGCCTCATGGGTAATCCGGTCTCCTCTGCGGTCTCCCTCAGCGCGCAGGCGAGGTAGTCCGCCGCAATCCTCTTCTCCCCCCCGACCCGTGATTCCCGCCAGGCCTCGAGGCCCATTCCCCTGACCAGCGGCGAGAGGCCCTTCTTGATAAAAAAACCGTGGAGCCTGTCGATAAACGATATGTGACCCCCGGGACAGCTCAGGTCGCCGGGCTGGACTACCCGCTTTGACCTTTTGGTCAGGACGAAGCCGGGCGCCTTGCCGTTTTCCGAAAAATGGATCAACAAGATAACACCGGAGGTGAAATGGCGCACCCCGTTCTTCTTCTCCTTTTCGATCTCTTCGTGGCGCCCCAGGAAGTTCGGCTGAAAATCACCGAGCTTCTTTGCAACCAGCTCTTTGAAATCCTCAGGATCTTGGGTATTAAACTTTATCTTTTTCATATTCTTGCTTTCGGGGGACGGGAGGGCCGAAGGTCGTCCTTCGTCGGCTCACGGAAGTGTGAGCTCCATAAGAAATCGATCCCCCGGGGAGAGCCGAAGGGCGTTGATATCGCTGATGTCCATCATAACGCTTCCCGAGACCACACCGGCGCCGTACTCGACCCTAACCGTGACGCAATCATTCGGCCCGCTTTCACTCTTATTGCACACGATTACCGTCTCGCCCCCCTTCAATCCAAATCTCTCCATATCCCCCGGATTCATGAGGAGGACGTCTCTCAGCCCGTAGCCAACGGGGATCTCCTTTACCTCGACTGTGATCTCCAAGGGGTGATTTGGTCCCGTCTGGGCCTTGGGCGCGGGCGACAAGGCGGGGGCGACAATCAAAACCATGACGAGGATGAGGAGCAAACCCCCGATCCCCTTTACACTCCCTATGATGCTTTTTGTCGGATATATCCCCATCTCTTTGCTACCCCTGTCTCGGGAAAAATAAATCCCGTGGAAATCAGCCCCTCCTGTATATCTCTTCGACGAGCCTGTGGGCGGAGACGGCGGCGTCAAAGCCGGGGGTGTAATCCTCCCCCTCGACGACCGCCTTTATAAAAAAGTAGTCCTCGAGGGTGTAGGCGCCGAAGGTCCCGTAGTCGAGGCCTTTGAAAAAAGAGACGACCTTCGGGTCGGTAACGCCGAGGGCTTCGAGGGCGGTCGAGAGGACCTCGTCACTTTCGACAAGCCGCGTCTCGCCATCCCCCTCTGTAAGCTCGACCGGCCCAAGATAATCGTGATCGGTTCCTATAAAGAGCTTCTCGAAAATCAGCTCCAGGCGGCGGTTCGAGGCCCTTGCCACCATGTCGTGCCAGATCGATGTGAGGATTCCCTCGGTTGACGTATCTTTGTTCTCCCCGAGCCCCGTCACAATCCTGACGTAATTGTCGATCCCCTCGTATTTCGGGTGGTATTTGATCTCCACATCCTTGATTCTTGAGATTCCGAAAAACCAGCCGAACAGGTCGATGTCGTGGATGCTGTGCTCTATCAGGGTGCCGCCGCCCGACTCATCCCTGTTGGAGCGCCAAGACGTGTGGTGAAGCCCCCTTATCGGCAGGCACTGGTCGTCCCTGATCGAAAAGAGTATCGGCCGGCCGGCATCGGCCTTATTTATCGTATCCAAGATGTAGTTCAGTGTGGGGGAATATCTCAAGACCAGCCCCACCCCCCCGATTACGCCCGACCTCTCGACCTCGGCGGCCATCTCTACCGCGCCCTCGTAATTGATGTAGAGCGGCTTTTCGCAGAAGACGTTCTTTTTCCCCTCTGCGGCCCTGATTACATACTCCTTGTGGTAAAGGGTGGGCGTGGCGATGTAGACCGTGTCTATGTCGTCGTCCTTCAGTATCTCATCGGCCGTGTCCACCCTCACTTCGATACCCATGTTCTCGACGAGGGAGTCGGCCGCCGGGTGGTTGGGGTCGTAGACCTTTCTTACCTTAACGTCGAAAAGACCGGCGTCGCCGATAGCCTTGAGACAAAAGGCGTGCGTCAGGCCCAGAAGTCCCGCCCCGACAAGCCCCACGTTGACATCGGCCATCTTAAAAAATCCCCCGATTTTCCTAAAGATATTTTCCCGCCGCCGATCGCCCGTCTCCTCGATTCGATTATGAATCTATCACAAAGGGGGGCATTGTCAACAAAAAGGTTATAAATTTCTTGACTACGCTATAGTGGATTGATATATTTCAAAAAGTTATGAATCCATCGGTTAAAATGAAAAGAGGCTTCACTAAGTTGTACGACGCCCTAATCCTGGCGGGAGATAAAAGGGCCAGCAGGAATATCGGGGGGAAAAACAAGGTCCTGTTGAAAATCGACGGAAGGCCGGTCATCAGTTATGTCCTTTCGGCACTCGTCGGCTCAAAATATGTCCGCAATATATGGATCGTCGGTCCCAAGGAGCAGATAGAGAAGGCGATAAAGCCGGACCTCGCAAAGATAAAGGGGAGGAAAGTTATTGTCCTCGAGCAGTGGGAAAATCTCATTGAAAACGTGTGGAACGGCTTTCTCCATACCATAGAAGGTTACAAAAAAGGAATAGATCCAAGTACATACCTTAATACACCCATTCAGGAAAAAGTAGTCCTGGCCCTCTCCGGGGATATCCCCCTTTTGGCTTCCTATGAGGTAGACGAGTTCATCGAAAACGCCGAGATCGACAAGTTCGATTACATCGCCGGGATAACGCCCGATTATTCCCTCAAGCCTTATTACCCGAAGGAGAACAAGCTCGGGATCAAGCACTCGTATTTTCACGGAAGAGAGATAAAATGGCGCCAGAACAACCTGCATCTCGGAAGGCTGCTCAAGATAAGGAACAAGATATATATCCAGAAGATGTACGAGTACCGTCACCAGAGGGAGTGGAAAGATATCATCAAACTCGTCTTGACCGTCCTCAAGACCGAAAAGGGGACGTACAAGGCTATTTACCAGTTTGCCATCCTCCAGGCCTGCATGTTTTTGACAAACAGGAGACTCGAATGGCTCTCTGACTTTCTCAGAAAGTTTGTAAGCCTTTCATCGATCGAAAACACAGTGGGAGTGATTTTGGGCACCAGCGCCAAGACGTCGATAACCTACTACGGGGGAGCAGCTCTGGATATCGACAGCGACGAGGAGCTCATGGCGATAAAGGCGAACTTCAGCGAGTGGACGGCCTATCAGGAAGAGCTCTTCAATTCAAAAAAGGGTAAATCCAAAAAGGGGAGGTAGGAGAGAGGGAGAGATAGGAAAAAAGGGGGGGGTAGTGGATACAGGTTTTCATGGGGCGGGGAGGGATCGGCCCTGAAGGCGACCGTATGGACGGGGGATGTGGGCGACACAAAATTATTGGCGACAAGAAATTGGTATTAAAAACCATATTCGGACGGCCCAGCTGACCTAAAGTTCTTCTTATCTCCTGTTTTTAAAAAAGGGCAAATTCCATTTTACTGCCGCTTTATCAGGCCCGTCGATAAATCGGCAGGGCAACCATATATCTTTATTTACGTTTTTTTGGAGGACTAAAATGAAGAGATTAACCACGCTCCTTTTTATATTCTCCCTCGGGGCGATCCTCCTTGTAATCGCCCCGGTCTTTGTCTTCGGTTTCAAGGTAATCGGAAACAGCGGTCTCTGTCCCAACGACGTCCTGGATATCCTCCTATGGGCACCCTTTATGGCCGTGATGTTTTTTCTGATCTCAAGGGAGGTGGTCGGGTCCGGGGGCAGGGCCGGACTACCCTCTCTTGTCGTCCTTGTCCTTTTCGGGGCGATCCTCTTCGAGGGGCACGGGATCCACTTCGGGGCGAACGCGATCCACAACATCAAGGACGGTGGAGAGGACGCAGGCAAACTGCTGTCCGACATCATCTATTTCTACGATGAATCGCTGGGTCACTGGCTATTTGACGTAGGGTTCTTCGGGTTATTGGGAACTCTGTTCGTTATGGAGCTCAAGTCGACGAACGGCGAGAGGATAGGGAAGGGGGAGCTCTCCGTCCTCCTCCTCTCGGCCCTCCTCTTCGGATTCTACATCGGCTCATCCGCCCTGGAGGGCCAGACGGCCCATGAGGTCCTTATCTACTTTATCGTGCTGATCGTGATCTCGGCGGTCGTTTTTCTGATGAAGGTTAGGAATATAATGACGAAGAGGCTTACCCTCTTTCTCTGCGGGGCGGGAGTCGTCATAATCGTTGCGTACACGGTGTACTACCGCATCTTCGGCGGCCTTATCGAGCCCTCCGAGTGGATGTAGGCTTGAACGGCCGCTTTCGGCTAAAGGTCTCTTGATATAAAAGCCGAGGGCAACATTTGCGGGCAAGGGGCTAAAAGACAAAAGGGGGGGGCAAATCTTAATCGCCCCCTATTGCTAAAAATATTGCCGAAAAAGGGGGCGGATAGCGTATAGGGATATCGGATAGATCGATAAATATTACGCCGCCCCCGACGGCAATACCCAAACAGTGGGGTGGATAAGGGGATGGGTCGCCCTGGGCGATCCACCCCCTCTTTATTTAAGGCGTTAAGAACTTCCCAACGAAGACCCGTCATTCCTCGAGGAGGAAGATAATATCCATATTGACCCGGTACTCCTCAATCTCGTCGTTCTCCACATGGATCCTGAACTCCTTGACCTTCAATCCCACGATGTTTCTCAGGGTGGAGGTCGCCCTCTTCAGTCCCTTCTTGATGGCGTCGTCGAAGCTGACATTGGAGCCCGCGATAACCTCTGATACTCTTGCAACCCTTTCAGACATCTCATGCCTCCTTTTAAGTTAAGTTTCAAAAATATTTATGCTCCCTTAAATTGAAGAACGGTTTTCGTAAATCGCCCAAGCCTCGGCGCAGCCGCTTAAACAAATCTAATGCTGGACTCGATCCAAAACGGAAATCTACGGTGCAGCGGTTAATTTCTCGAAGACCCATTTCCCCCTATGAATAGATCTCAAGCTCCTCCTCGGACATCCCGAAATAGTGCCCGATCTCATGGAGGAGTGTCTTGTAGATCTGATCTATCAGCTCGCTCTCGGTCTCCGCAACCGCCTCAATGTTCTTCTGGAAGAGGACAATCTCCGACGGCATCACCGGGCCGGAGTAGAAGGAGCTGACGGCCCCGAAGGGCACGCCCCGAAATATCCCCAGAAGTATCCTCCTGTCGTCTATCCCCAGCGACGCAAGGTCGGCCTTGCTCGGATACGACTCCACGGAGATCACGAGGTTGTCCATCTTCTCCTTGAACTCGTCCGGCAGCTCTTCAAGCGCCCTTTTTATATAGTAGTCGAACTTCCTCTTCATCTCACGGCACCGCTTATATTCAGCTCCTCGTATTGTCCCCGGTATCTTACGTATCGATAGTAATCGCCCCACGAGAGGATCTTTATGAGGTCGAGGTAATAGACCGTTGAGATCGGATCATTCTTGCTTCCAGGGGAGTCTTTCAGGTGAACCATGATCTCGGTCACATCTTGTTTAAGCTCTGGCGGGAAAAAATGAAAACTGGCGGCGATATATTCATCCGAATGGACCATACCCATTTTTTCAAGTAATTTTGCCATACCGGAAAGTCTCCCCTCGATCGGAATGTCGGGGTGGAAAAGGAGGGGCGTTAGCTTTGAGAACCTTACATACTTAAAACTGCTATCGGCTGCAATTTCAACGAAATACGGGAAAAACTGCGGCAATATATGAATGTTAAAGTGGGAGTTGATAAAAGTTGGAGCAAATCCAAGCTCAAAAAACTTCGTTATCTGCCTCTGACAATCTTCAATAAATTTATCTGTTAGAGACTTGCCCGAAATAACCTCCATAAGATTATTAACTCTCACCCCCCGCCAAACATCCTCATCAATTCCTAAAAGCCGGCTCACATCCACGTGGAGCCCCACGGTGAGCCCGGGATTTTCCCTCGCGATTCTGACGGCGTCGGCGGCAAATTTACCGTCCACCATCAACGACGCAAAGGAGAGGGCGCCCGCCTTAACGCCTGTCTCGATGCCCCCGTTTATCTCTTTTGAGAGGCCGAAGTCGTCGGCCACGATCATAATCCTTTTCATTCGGAGAATTTTATCTACACCGACAATTTCTGTCAAGGTTTATAAGGCATTTATCTACTATTTAGGTCCGAAAAAGGCGGAAAAACGGCTTCATTTTTTATTGTCCTCTCTCTTCGTAAATTCCTTGACAAATCGCCCCAAACCTATTAAGTTAGGCATGACTAATTGAAAAACCCCTACATGTGTTGATGATGAAGGACCCCGTCGGAAATAGGATATATTTGATAGCCAATGGAGGCATTAAATGTCATTCCCTTGGGAAGCGGGAATCTAAAAATAACATGTCATTCCCTTGGGAAACGGGAATCCAGCCTGTCCCCACGTATGTTGGGGTAAAATATCAATCTGGATTCCCAATCAAGTTGGGAATGACAGTATTGTTTCAGGTCGGGCCGGGATTGACAGAGCGGATTTCAATCGCTCTTAAATGACAATAGGCGGCAAAGGATGTCATTGCGAGGAGCGAGCCTTTTAAAGGCGAGCGACGAAACAATCGGGTCAATACAAGTAACACGCAATTGCTTCGCTCCCTGCGGTCGATCGCAATGACATAATGGGGGAATTGGGAGGACCCAACAAGTTCATTATTGCGAGGAATGATATTTATTAAACACGGACGAAGCAATCGGGTGATTATATGCAAAGCGGCTGGGTGGCACTGACAAGCTCCGGTTTGTCAGTGGAAAATTATACGATAATGAGAGTAGATACCGATATCAATCTGGATTCCCAATCAAGTTGGGAATGACAGAATAGATTCCCAGCCAAGTTGGGAATGACAGAATACGATGTGTGGACTGAGGTTTTTTTAACGATTAAAAGTGGAGTGTAAATGAGCCAAAGTGAAATAGTTATAGTGGGCGACGTACACGGGGAGTTCGAGGCGCTGTCGAAGCTGGTCGGCCCGGAGGACACCCTTTTCATCGCCGGGGACATCCTGATCTTTATGGATTTCACGGATTTCTCCAAGGGCATTCTCGCAAAGGCCTATACAATCGACGAGCTTCTCGAGGGATTGAAGGAGATGTCGGAAGGCAGGCTCGACCGGGTGAAGGAGGCCTTCCTGGAGATAACCACCCCCGGGGAGGAGCGCTACGAGAAGATCCTCCCCCTCATAGAGGAGGAGTACGAGAAGTTCTCCAGGTCCCTACTCTGCGAGACGTATATTCTCTACGGGAACGACGACTACCCGGACATATTGAAGGAGAAGGTCTCCAGCAAGGCAAAGGTAATCGAAAGCGGAATAGTCAAGGTGTCGGGGGTCGACGTGGCCCTCGTCTCCGGTATGCCTGGCGGTGATCACGTTCCCAGTTTTCCGGGCATCGTTCCCGCCGAGGTTTACGGCAGGAGGCTCATGGAGCTCGACCCGGCGGATATAATCATCACCCACATACCGCCCCACGAGGAGGGGGGAACAACGGATGGGAAGCCGGACGAGACCAAGCTGACCTACGATACAATTGCCAAGAGGAACGAACCCTCTAGTGACGCCATCACCAAATATATAAGCAGGCACAATCCGGTCTACTCGTTTTTCGGCCACGTCCACAACCCAAGCGTTGAGAGCGCCGAGATTGCAAGGACCCAGGCGGTCAATCTCGGCTTTTTCAGGTTAAGGAAAGAAGTCACGAGACTCAATACGGAAACGATGAATATCAAGAAAATCGGCTTATGAAACTCCTCTTTTTCGGCGTAATCGTAGGCTCTCCGGGAAGGGAGGCGGTGGCGCACTACATCGAGAGGCTTCAGAAGGCGGGGGACGGGCCGGACTTGGTCATCGCCAACGGGAACCACGCCGCAGGCGGGGCCGGGCTTACCGGGGAGAAGGCTGACGAGCTCGTCGAGGCTGGTGTGGACGTGATAACCACCGGCGAGAACGTCTGGGATCAGAAGGAACTCCAGTCGGCGATCGTAAAAAGGCCCTTTGTCTTGAGGCCGGAAAACCTCCCGGCGGACAGCCCGGGGGGCGGGGTTCTGATCAAGGAGGTGGGCGATGAAAAGCGTAAGGTGGGGATAGTCAATATCGTCGGCTATTCGTTCATGGGAAGGATCCTACCCGAAAACTCATTCCCGAAGATTCGCGGATTGATAAAAGAGTTGGACGGAGAGACAGACATTATAATCGTCGACTTCTTCGCAAAGACTACCGCCGAGAAGGTCGCCATGGCAATACACCTCGACGGGACGGTGTCTCTCCTTGCGGGCACCGGCACGCTCGTCCAGAGCGCCGACGAAGAGGTGAGCAAGCTGGGGACGGCGGCCATAACGGACGTAGGCATGGTGGGGGCCGCAAACTCCGTCGTCGGCTTCGACAAGGAGAGGGAGATAAAGAAGTTCAGGACGGCGATGAAGGCCTTCTCGACCCCGGCCAAGGGGAGGCCCCTCGTAAACGCCGTTATGGTCGAGATCGACGAGGCGAGCGGCCGGGCGAAATCGATAGTCAGGATAAACGAGGTCCTTGACTTATAGGGTTTAAAGCAGATTTATTAAGGGAAGGGCGAATGGACTTTTTTGACCGCTTCCAGTTGATTAATATGTCGATATTCTATTTCATTTTTATCGGCAGGATTATCCAGATGACCCTCTCCGGAACCAACCCGATCGTCCTCGGCTCCGGCAAGAGGGGATTTAAGGCCCTTTTCGAGATCTTCCTCCTGATCGGGTTTGTCATCTGGACGTTTGAGGCGTTGTCCATCTGCCTGGGGCTCAAGTATCACCTCTTCAGGGACCCGCTCCTTTTCTCTATAATACATTTAAGGATTTCAGGAGTAATCCTGGAAGTCGCCGGGTTAATCATATTTGTCTCAGCCATTTTCTCCTTCGGCCGCTCCTGGAGGTTGGGGATAGATACGAAGGGACCGGACGAGCTGGTGACTAAAGGTGTTTTCTCGCTTACGAGGAACCCCATCTTCCTCTTCCTCGACCTCTTCTTTTTTGGGACGTTTCTGATATACCCTACGATCTTTTTCGCCGTTTCGGCCGTTTTCGTCATCTTGGGCAGTCACTTTCAGATCATCCAGGAGGAGAAATTTTTGGAGAATGAATACGGCGAGCGATACCTCGAATATAAAAAGCAGGTGAGGAGGTACCTGTAGGCCGGGAGTCGGCATAATTTGTAATTATCGGCTTGAGACGGTGCGGCCGGCTGTCGGGGTCAAAAATCAAATATTGAGATGCCGCCTGTGGGCATGACTTAAAAATGGTGTATAATGCTGCAGGGGTATGGATCGAATTTCTTCGGGGGGAGGGGAGGGGGGATATTTAAATCCCTTGATATTTGTTGCGCTTATCTCCGGCCAACGGTTTTAAAAACGTCACCTAACCACATTTCAAATCGAAAGTGGAAGCGAAACATATTAGTTGAAGTTTGCCGTGCGTGGAATAGCTATCGACTGAGCCTCCACGATCCGACCGCCTCAAAAATTGGGACCTCGCCCCATTAGCCCAATAGCCCATTAGCCCAATAGATGTACCATCGGTGTGGACGTCGAGATCCGGCCCGACCGAGGGCGGATCACTTGACCAAGAGGCTACTTTCCACCCTTGATAAGCCCGCACAGCTTGGACGGGAAGTTCGAGATGATCCCCGTAACTCCGAGATCGATCATCCTCTTCATGTCTTCCTCGTCGTCCACCGTCCAGACGTTGATGAAAAGCCCCGCATCCCCGGCGGCCTTGATCGTGTCCGCCGTAACCTGGGCGTGCTCCGGGTGGATGCCGTCGGCCATCGCGCTCTTTGCCGGAGTGATATGGTCGATCAGCCCCGCGTTGTAGAGAATCGCGGTCAGGATATCAGCCTTCATCTCCTTGAGGCTTTTCAAGAGCGGGTGGTCGAAGGAGGAGATTATGACCCGGTCTATCATGTCGCGGTCTTCGAGTATCGAGACCAATTTTTCGCAGATCCCGTCGTATTTTATCGGGCCGCTCTTTATCTCGATGTTGAGTCCGTTAACACCGTCCCTCGTCAGCTCGATAAACTCCTCTAAGGTCAAGATCCTCTCCGGGCCCATCCCCGGCCCCATCCACGAGCCGAAGTCGAGCTTCTTCAGTTCATCCAGGGTGAAGTTAACCACCCACCCCTTTCCGTCGCTGACGTTGTCCACCTTCTGGTCGTGAACGACGACGAGCACCCCGTCCTTTGTCATGTTGATGTCGGTCTCTATCATGTCGATGTCGTATTCCATGGCGGAGAGAAAGGCCCCCTTCGTGTTCTGGGGCTTTGCGAGGGGATCGCCCCTGTGGGCGACGGCCAGGGGCGGCTTCTTCAACAGCTCCTTTACGGTTTTTGACATACGGCATTCCCCCTATCGACCGTTTTTTATAAACATTTTTATAGATACCTTTATAGATACCATTTTAGATCAAGGCATGTCAACCGTAAACGTGGGCTTTTGCGGATGATCTCTTTGAAGGGAATATAACGGCGGCCCGCTCGTTGACAATCTGTCGGCCCTTTTCGGCAGTAGGTATTTTTGGTCGACCGACCGCTACAGATACGAGTGGAGGCCGGAGAGGATGTAGTTCACCCCCAGAAACGTGAATATCACCGCGAAAAATCCAACCATGGAGAGGAGGGCGCTCTTTGTCCCCCGCCACCTCCCCATGAGTCTAAGGTGGAGGAAGAGGGCGTAGATTATCCACGTTATAAGAGACCAGGTCTCCTTCGGGTCCCACGACCAGTACGAGCCCCAGGCGTAGTGGGCCCAGGCGGAGCCGGTGATTATACCAAGCGTCAAAAGCGGCATCCCCGCCATGATCCCCCGGTAGACGAACTCGTCGAGGACCTCCGGAGAGGGGAGGACGCTCTTTTTCCCCTCCTTGTTGATAAGAAATAAGACCGCCACTACAAACGAGAAGGCGAACGCCGCGTAGGCAATAAAGCAGGTCAGGACGTGGATCGTAAGCCAGTTGCTCTGGAGGGCCGGAACGAGGGGCCTTATGGCGCGCTCCACGTCGGGAGAGAGGGAGGCGTAGCCCAGGGCCAGAAGGGGAAGGGGAATCATGAAGGCCCCGAAGGACTTCCTGTTGGTTGCAAAGCGAAAGACGAGGTAGACCACGGCCAAGAGGAACGAGAAAAAAATGAGGGATTCGTAGAGATTGCTCATCGGCACGTGGCCCCAGCCGAGCCTGTACGACTCGATCCAGCGGAGTATCAGCGCCGCCCCGTGGGCGATGCACCCCGCCGACACGACGACATCCCCGGCGACGCTGAGGGCGTCCCTCTTAAACAGGAGATGGAGGATAAACAGGAGAAAGGCGAGACCGTAGACGAAGGTCACCACACTCAGAATATCGGAGCTCAACATAGATTTTCCTCGATTCTTTTTACCAGCTTAGCGAACCTCCCCTGGAAGTCCCCCTTTATCCTCCCCGGCGAGCCGAAGACCTCGACGAAAGGTCCTTTTTCGTCTCCCCCATCTATTACGACCTTGTACCTCCCCGAGATGGATATGAGGGGAAAGGTAAAGCCGACCGAGAGGAGGATGAAGCCGATCCACACGAGGGGAAGCCCCGGCTCGTAGTTCACCGATATGCCGGAGTAGGGGACGGTATCGTAGCTCTCAAGGACGAAGAGGAGCCCGTCCTTTCCCCTGCCCGCCGGGCCGGCAAGCTCCGCGGGGTCGGTGTTCGCCCATACCGCGTACATCTTTTCCCCCTCGACGACGATGATGTGGGCCGCGGGGCCGCGGTTTTCGTAGTTGTCGTAAAACTCCACAAGGGTGACGGTGATGCCGAGGTCTTCGATCGGAAGGGACACCATGTAGGGGATCTTCCCCTTGAATACCCGTTTCCCGCCCTTGTCGTAGATGGAGATCACGGTATCTTCGAGGGCGCTTCCGAAGTTCGACTGGTAAAATCTGATGCCGTCGAATTTAGCGGGGTGATTGACGGTCAATGCGGCGTCGACCTCGCGGCCGCCTTTTTTTAGTCTTATGTCGCTTCTGTATTCCTTGGGCGTTCCGTCCCTGTAGGTTTCTAACGTGAACTTCTCAAGGCTCACGTCAAAGTCGAGCCTGTAGACAAATCCCGATCTCACGAACATCTCGTTGGATGAGCTCCCCTCGAAGATTATCATCTCCCCGGAAAAGCCGAGGACGGAGGATACGAGCCCGCCGACGATGATAAGTATTATGCTTACGTGGACGACGAGCGCGCCCAGCGAGAGGATAGGGTGCGGCTCCGAGAAGAGCTCGATCTTTTTGCCGTCCCTTTTCGTGACCACGTGGTAAAAAGGCTTAAGGGTGGGGGGGGACAGCATCTTTTTTGTCCGGCAAACGCATTCCTCTGTCGGGACCTTCGCCCCGATTTTCTCGGAGTGGGGGTAACTCCTCCTCTTTATATCCCTAGACAGGGCCCCCCTGATCCTCGCCGGGGCGAATTTAAATGTACAGAGAGTGAGGTTTGTGACAAAGAGGGCCAGAAGGGCGTTGAAGTAGATGCTGTGGTATATGTCGGTGATGGAAAAGAGCTTCAATATCGAGTAGAGCCTGGCGCCGTAGCGCCCGATGTAGGAAGCCTCCGAAAGGTTCTGCCCCACGAGGGTGCCGAGACCTGCCACTATCACTATGGTCGTCAGGATTACGACCGTAAACCTCAGGGATGAGAGATAGTCGATTACCTCCGCGAATACCGTTTTACCGGAGGGTTTTTTTGTCGATTTTTCGTTTTTGCTGTTATTTCGGGACATGGCAAGAGTCGCAGGTGAGATTTACCACTTCATTTCCGGCGATGATCTCCTTCTTGTGGCACCCGATGCAGAGCATGTGGAAGGCCTGGTGGTGGCTCAAAACTTCTTCCTCCTCTTTGATCTTGTGGCACTCGGAGCACTTGCCGGGGGTGACGAGCCTGTTTGACTTGTGGTGACAGGTGAGGCAGTCGGCGCCGACCTCACCGGTCTTCCCGTGGTTTTTATGGGTGAAGTTCACCGCCTCCTCGGTCACGGCGTAGTCCTTTAGTGTTATGACCTCCGGCCCCTGGTCCACCGTCTTCTGGGCGTGGGAGACGACGATACCGAAAAGCGAGGCAATAAAGACTATAGTCGAAATGAATAGGACGCCTTTCACGCGTTTTCCAAGCTTTGCGGTTCCATTGAATGGTTGGTTCCGGTCGGTATTCTCTATATTTTCGCCTCTAAATTCGCTCATTGTCTCTGTTGTTTTTTTTAACAAAGCGCTGCAATTGGTGTAATTGGCCTTTGGTTGTAAAAAAACCCGGTTGCTTCGTCGCTCACCTTTAAAAGAAAGGCCTTTTAAATTAGATATTCCTCGCAATTACGAGTTGAATTCACCGTTTTTTCATCGCCCCAAATAATAAATGTATCCACGCAATGACAGCTAACTTAACCCTCACTACTTCTTCAGCTCCTCGCAGGCATCTTCGATCCCGCCGGTGCAGGCTTTTCTGAAGTCGGCCCTGGCCCTGTCCACATTTCCCATAGCCTTGAAGGCCATCCCCCTGGCGTAGTAGGCCGGGACAAGATCCGGGTAGATGTCAATCGCCCTGGTGAAGTCGTCCGCCGCCTCCTTGTACCTCCCCAGGGAGCCGTATGTGCTGCCCCTGGCGTAGTATGCCTTGGCGTATCTTGGGGCGATCTTTATCGCCGTAGTGTAGTCCTCTATCGCCTCGTCGAATCTCTTCAGGTCGCTGTACGCGTTTCCCCTGTTGTAGTAGGCGTTGGCGAAGTTCGGTTCGATGGTTATCGCCCTTGTGAAGTCGGCCGCCGCATCTTCGTATCTTTTCAGATCGCCGTAGGCAAACCCCCTGGCGTTGTAGGCCCAGGCGTAGTTCGGGTCGATCTCTATGGCCTTGTCGAAGGCATCGATCGCCTCTTCTATTTTACCCGCTTTCCCATACTCGAGTCCCTTTTCGACCCAGTCGTGGGCACTCTGGGCACCCGCGAAAACGGGAGTCAGGAGAAGGGCACCCATCAGGAGAATCACGGTTAATCTGATATTTTTCATTATAGTGAGATTGCTTTGTCGCTTAAAAATTAGTCATTGCTATGATACAGGGGATTAACTTTGTTACTTCTTCAGCTCAGCGCATGCAGGATCTAACCCAACATTACAAGCTTTCTCGAAGTCACTAAGGGCCTTCTCATTTTCGCCCACGGCCTTGTAGCTCAACCCACGGATGAAATAGTAAAATGGTTGTTCTTGATTTATACTTATGGCCTTGCTGATATCAGCTATCGCATCGTAGTGTTTATTAAGCCTCCCGAATGCAAAACCCCTGTTGTAGTATGCATCGGCATAATTCGGCTCGATGCTTATGGCTTTGTTAAAATCTACAATTGCTTCGTCGTATCTTTTAAACATTCCGTATATAATACCTCTATTATTATAGGCTTCGGCATATTTTGGGTCTATGCTTATTGCCATTGTGAAGTCCGTAATTGCATCGTCATATCTTTTTAGATTTCTATATGTGATTCCCCTGTTGTAGTAGGCAATTGCGAAATTTGGGTCGATGCTTATAGCTTTGTTGAAATCAGCTATAGCCTCATTGTGTTTTTTAAATTCATCATAGATACTTCCTCTATTATTATAAGCCTTGACATAATTCGGATAGACATTTATTGCCTTGGTATAATACTCAATGGCCTTATTTGGATCTTTTTCGCGGACTCCCATGTTATACCATTCTTTTGCCGAGTCACTCTGGGCGCCAGCCACAACGGGCGCTAGGGCAAAGGTACCCATCAGGAGAAGAATCACAGTTAGTTTGACATATTTCATATTATACTCCAGATTAAAAATAGGTTTATTTCTCACTTCATTTATGGTTCTCTATCTTCGCAGGGCAGAGTTGCAAAATGATGTTTATTTTCAAATATGATGAGATTGGACCGTTGTCCTAAAAAAATATTTTCCCATTGAATGACAGGGGAGTTGAACCGCCAAGCGCTGTCGCCTTTCCAAAATGAAACGACTCCCACCAAGTCAAGAGATCAACCGAGCTCCCCAATTTCACTATCCGCCTCGATAACCTTCAACCTCATCTCGTTTCTGTATTCTTCGAGCCTCTTTGCGATCTCTTCGTCCGACACGGCCAGGATCTCAGCCGCCAGGAGCGCGGCGTTTTTCGCACCGGCGCCGCCGATTCCCACCGTCGCCACGGGGATACCCGGGGGCATCTGCACCGTGGAGAGGAGGGCGTCGATCCCGTTGAGATCGGACGAGGCGATGGGCACCCCGATTACGGGAAGGGTCGTGGTGGATGCGATGACGCCGGCCAGGTGGGCGGCGTAGCCCGCCCCGGCTATTATGACGGCGACGTCTTCATCCCTCGCCCCTTTAGCTATTTCGCTTACAACCTCAGGCGTCCTGTGGGCGGAGGCTATCCGTACCCTGTTCGGAATTTCGAGGGAGCTCAGGATCTTCGCGGCCTCATCCATGACTTCCATGTCGGACTTGCTCCCCATGACTATCAAGACGCTCTTAGACATATTAGACCTTTTAGACATATTTCAATATTTCAGCCCCTTCGCCCCTATGTCCGTCCTGTAGTGGGCCTCGAAGAAGTCGATCTTATGGACCGCCTCGTAGACGCGGTCGATGGCGTGTTTAAGGTCCGCCCCCATCGCCGTGACCCCCAGGACCCTCCCGCCGCTCGAGTTGAGGTGTTTCCCGATGTATGAGGTTCCCGCGTGGAAGACCACGACGTCCTTCATATAGTTTGCGATGTCGATCCCGAAGATCTCCTTTCCTATCTGGTACTTTTCCGGGTAGCCGCCGGAGGCCATCACTACGCAGACCGACGGTCTCTCGTCCCACTCGAGGGTAACGCCGTCCAGCGTACCATTTATCGTGGCGAGGAGGACGGGGGAGAGGTCGCTCTTGAGCCTGTGGAGGAGGGGCTGGGCCTCCGGGTCGCCGAACCGGGCGTTGAACTCCAGCACCTTCGGCTCGTTATCTTTTATCATAAGCCCGGCGTAGAGGACGCCGGTATAGGGCGTCCCCTCCGCTTTCATCCCCTTAACCGTGGGGATCATCACTTCGTTCATTATCTTGTCGAAGAGCTCATTGGTCACCACCGGGGCAGGGGAGTATGCCCCCATCCCCCCGGTGTTCGGCCCTTCGTCGTTGTCGTATATAGGCTTGTGATCCTGGGAAGAGGCCATGGGGATTACCGTCTCGCCGTCGGTAAAGGCCAGAAAGGAAGCCTCCTCGCCGGTGAGAAACTCCTCTACCACAACCTTGTCTCCCGCGTCGCCGAAATCCTTCTTTACCATGATTCGGTCTACGGCGTCGTGAGCCTCCTTTATGACCCTTGCGATGATCACGCCCTTGCCGCTGGCCAGACCGTCCGCCTTCACCACGACGGGTGCGCCTATCTTGTTGATATACTTTTTCGCCTCATACGGGTCAGTGAACTCCTCGAAGCTCGCCGTGGGGATGTTGTATTTCTTCATAAGGTTTTTGGAAAACGACTTAGATCCCTCGATCTGGGCGGCCGCCTTGTCGGGTCCGAAAATCGTAAGCCCCTTTTCTTTGAAGAGGTCCACTATTCCGAGGGTCAGCGGTGCCTCCGGCCCGACGATCGTAAGGTCGATCCACTCATCGTATGCAAATTCCGAGAGTCCCTCGATGTCATCCACCGACAGGGGGACGTTCTCTCCGATTTTTAACGTTCCTCCGTTTCCGGGGGCGGCAAAAATCTTGGTGACCACATCTTCCTGGGCGAGCTTCCACGCAAGGGTGTGCTCCCTCCCCCCTCCTCCCACGATCAAAACTTTCATCGTCCTTTACCTTGTTTGTCGTTAGTGCCTGAAGTGGCGTCTTCCCGTAAATACCATTGCGATATCGTTTTTATCCGCTACCTTTATCGCCTCGTCGTCCTTGATGCTGCCCCCCGGCTGCACGATGGCGGTTATTCCGGCTTCTGCCGCCGCCTCGATGCCGTCCGGCTGCGGGAAAAAGGCGTCGGAGCCCATCACGCAGCCCTTTGTGGGAAACTGTGCCTTCATCTTGGCGATATTTACCGAGTCGACCCGGCTCATCTGTCCGGCTCCCACGCCCACAAGCTGCCCCACCTTGTTGTCGACCCTGGCGAAGACTATGGCGTTGGACTTGACGTGCTTCGTAACCCGCCAGGCGAGCTCCAGGGCCGTCCACTCGTCTTCGGTGGGGGCGCGCTTTGTCGCCACCTTAGCGTCCCTGACTCCCATGTCTATGGCGTCCCAGTCCTGCACCAGGATGCCGCCGTGGACGCGCCTCAGGTTGAAGCCGTCCTCGTCGCCCGCTTTTCCCGCCGGAACGACAAGGAGCCTCAGGTTCTCCTTCGAGGCCAAAATGTCTCTCGCCTCCTTGGAGAAGCCGGGCGCCACGATAACCTCGAGGAAGGTCTCCACCAGAGCTTCGGCCGTCTCCTGATCCACATCCCTGTTCAATGCCACGATTCCGCCAAAGGCCGAGATCGGGTCGGTTTCCCTCGCCTTCCTGTATGTCTCTACGAGTTTTGCTCCCCCCACCGCAACACCGCAGGGATTTGCGTGCTTGATGATGACCGCCGCCGGGTCGTCGAACTCCCGAACCACGTCCATCGCCGCGTCCGTGTCCATTATGTTGTTGTAGGAGAGCGCCTTTCCCTGGAGCACCTCCGCCGACGGGATGGTGGCGGGATAGGTCTCGTTGTCCTTGTAGAAGGTCGCCTGTTGATGCGGGTTTTCGCCGTACCTCATGGGCTGTACCTTCTTGAACTGGAGCGTCAGGCTCTCCGGGAATCGCACCCTCTCGTTGTTCTCGTTTAGCGAGGTGAGGTAGTTGGAGATGGCGCCGTCGTAGGCGGCGGTCCTTACGAAGACCTTCTTGGCGAGCTCGAAGTTGGTCTCCTCGGATACCACGCCGTCGTTTTTCTCCATCTCGGCTATCACCCTTTCGTAGTCGGCCGGGTCCTCTATCACCGTTACGTACTTGTGGTTCTTGGCGGCGGCCCGAATCATCGTGGGCCCGCCGATGTCGATATTCTCGATGGCGTCGGCGATCTTCACGTCCGGATTAGCCACCGTCTTCTCGAACTGGTAGAGGTTTACGACGACCATGTCGATCAAGGTCATATCGTGCTCCACCACCTTGTCCATGTGCTTGTCGTTGTCCCTGATGGCGAGGAGCCCCCCGTGGACCTTCGGATGGAGCGTCTTCAGCCTGCCGTCCATCATCTCGGGAAAGCCGGTGTACTCGGATATGTCCGTTACATCGAGTCCGCCGTCGGAAAGAAGCTTTGCCGTGCCGCCGGTGGAGATGAACTTGACGCCCATCGAGGCGAGCTTCTCTGCAAATTCCAACAATCCGTTCTTGTCGGATACGCTTAAAAGCGCGGTCTTAATCTTAGCCACAAAAATTTCCTCCTGTACTCAATTCAGTTTCAACAGAAACAATATGGAGAAATAGAATTCTCCATATTTGGTTTTTAACAGTTTTGAAAATTGTGCCGTAAATATTAAGCATATTGAATAATTAGATGTTTGGGCCTTGTTTTAAATACCGATATCTATATGCCCATTTTCCGTTTTAATCTACTAATATATCATCTTAATTGTTCTCTTTATCCCCCCCGTTCCCCCGAAGCTTAAGGTCGAAGACTATGTCTGTCGATCGAAGGGGCCTAAAATCGGTGTCCTTATACCAGTTTTAGAATATAAAATCAAGGGGGAAATCGAACAAAACTACTAGCCGCCCCCCTCCCTTGACAGATTCACCATCAATCTGATAATTATTCCCCCCAAGACCAGGACCATAAAGACTATCGTCCCCCACAGTATCCACGGGTGCCTCTCCGAGAAGGGCACATCGCCGGTCGTGGGGATATAGTCCGGATTCTTGACGACCTTCCCCAGTGTGCGGCGTGAGATCGACTCCGGGTCCACGTAGGAGAAGGTATCCTCGATGTCGTAGTAGGGTGCGCTGGCCGTGCGACTGTTAAGATAGAGGAAGTAGGAGACGCCCGGCTCTGCAAGGAAGGTCACCTTTTTGGGCGTCCCCTTAACCTCGATACTTTTTATCTCAAGGGGTGCGTCGTCCCTGTTCTCGATGATCAGTTTGAGGTATCTACCCTGGACTTCCGAATATTCGAGGGTCAGTCTCTTCCTTGCGAACCTCGTTGTTCTGATACCGTAGATGTGGTCGTCCCAAACTTCATCGTACTCGCTCGGATCGTCTACGTTGCCTGCGAGGATATGGATATCGCGCCTGAAGTTCTCGTTTTCGACCTCGAAGATCAAGGTGTCGGACGGGATGTTTTTGTGCTTAAGGTCTATTACGATCTCCGTCGTCATATCGTCTTTGTTCTGCTTAATCCTCTTTATCTCGGATTTCAGCGCCGTTGTCTCCCCCTTCGTCTCTTCCACGATGGAGACCTCCCCGCCGAGGTCTTCGAGAGGCCTTTCCCCCTCGTTCCAGATCGTTACCTTGAGATAACGGTAGTCCGTCGTAGGGTACGATACCTCGGTGCCGGAGGCCCCGTGCTCCGTGGTGAAGTCGAAGATGTATCCGTTCTCCTTGATGGTTACGAATTTACGGTTGTCCGGGGAGCCCTCGATCGTCACCCGCCTTGAGAAATCGATGGATGACGTCAATATCCTCAGCCTGTTCGTCTTGAAGTATTCCCCACCGAGGTCGAGCGTGAACGTACTGCTCTCTTTTGTAATATGCGATCTGTTCAGCACCTCGGCGCTCAGCACCTCGGAGTTCCAGTGTCTCGTCCTGTTCCAGATGATATAGGGGATCTCCTTTCCGCCGGTGGAGTAAATCCTGATGTCGGAGAGGTCCCGGGTGGACTCGTTGTAGACCGCGGGCGTTATGTCGAAAAAGACATAGCCGGTCTTGTCCCCCTGGACCGGGGCCCTGAGGGCGAAGTGGGTGGGGGAGACTCCGCTCGATAAGCCGGGTGCGAGGGCCGGCACCGCAACAGCCACGGAGACCAGGAGGATATTTATTAACAGTCTGTTCTTTCTCATATCGTTTTCCCTCAATTACACCAATTGCAGCATTTACAATTACTCCCCGTCTTCCGTCCCGTCGCCCACCACGGCCTCGATGATCTTGTCCTTGTAGCGGGTGTAGAGAAACGAGACCGAAAGCAGTATCACCCCCAGGCCTATGAAGGAGACGATGCGATAGACCTGCTCCAGTCCCGAGAGGTCTATTATGAAGACCTTGAAGATCGTGATGCCGAAGAGCGCAATGGCGAATATCCTCGACGGGGTGTGTTTTCTGATGAAGCCCAGAATAACGAGGACGATCGAGTAGACGGCCCATATCCCGGAGAGGGAGAGCCGCTGGGCGTACTGGAGGGCTGTAAGCCTGTCCGCGTACGCGGGGTCATGCTCGACCGGCCACGGTCCCATCGCAATTATCCTGCTCTCGAAGAGGTCGTAGGACTCCACCGAGAGGGTGATTAGCAAGAGTATGTTCGCGGCGATAAAGAGGATTATCTCCATGACCTTCCTCTCGCCCGGATCGATTCCAGTTGACGTTTTTGAGGTTTGCGTCTTTGAAGTTTGTTGCGTCTTTGAAGCTTGTTGATATATCAGTGCGACGAAGAAGAGGAGGATTGAGACGAAAAGCGCCGTGAAGAACCTGTCGTTTGCAAACGGGTAGAAGGAGGGGTCCCCGATATTAATTCCTGGAAAGTCGAAGATGAAAAGCCTTCCGACGGTAAAGGCGAGAAGACCTACCCCCGCAATCCTCATACCGAGGCTGTTCAGCCTGATCCCGATCCACGTCAGGGCCGCGGCCTCCACCGCCCAGCCGATCGTTATCCAGTTCTTGTCGAGCTGTATCGGGATCATCAAGACCAGAAAAGTCAGCGCCGCGGAGAGAAACGTCAGGATGAGCCGCCTGTCCCCGTAGTTTCGCCAGTGGGTCAAAAGTCCCATGCCGAAGTAGACGACGCCCATGAATCCCGCAAAGAGCCCCATGAGGTCTTTGTAGTGCTCCTTGAGGTTGAAGTAGCTCGTTCCGAAGAAGGTAAAGGCGGTGGCCAATACCAGGCCGAGGTCGAAGAAGGTCGTCTTTGTGCGGTGTACTATGTTGTAGAAAAAGGCGAGGGATGCGAAGATCAGAAAGAAGACCGTCAGAAAGAACTGGGTCGACTCCACATCGGTTTTCGGGTTATAGCTCTGCCCGGCCCAGATGCCGAAGATGATTATGGTGGCGATGAAGGCGAAGAAGTTCAGGTACTTCCAGTTCTTGAAATAGGCCAACACCAGGATGCCCAGGTCCAGGAAGGCCAGATAGACGAGGGTTTCGAGCTGCTTCAGGTCGCCGTGGTGGAGGATGAGGGGGTTCAGAAAGCCCCCTATGAATCCGAGAACGGCGATAGAGGAGGCGTCGTACCTGACCGACAGCACTATGGAAAAAATCGTTATCAGGACGATCAGAAGCGAGGCGACGGTGAGAGAGATGATCGTATAGTAGCCGGCCGCGGCGAATATCGATACGTACAGGATGGCGACGCCGCCCCCAACGACCCCTTGGGAGTAGAGGCGGTATTTCTTTCTCAAAAACTCCCCCCACCCTATGAGGGCGAGCCCCACGACGATCCCGAGGATTATTCTTCCCGTTTCCCCTATCCAGTCGTTGTCGAAGGCGTACTTGACGAAAAACGCCATTCCGATGACAACGGCCACCACCCCGATCCGGTTCAGCCATCTGCCCCCGATCTTCGCCTCGAGGGAGCCCCGCTCCGCCTTTTCCGCCCCCTTTCTCTTAGGCGTCTTGATCTCCGGCGGCGGCATCCTCTTCTCCGGCTCCGCGGGTGAAGTGGTAAGCGGTGTCTCCGGCCGCGCCTCCTCCGGCTTTACTTCCGGGGCCGGCTTTCCCTCCAGGGAGTTGACCCTGGCGTCTATCTTGGTTATCTCCCCCCTTATCGCCTTCAGCTCCTCGAATATGAGGTCGAGCTTGCTCCTTTCGCCCTTGTCGTTATTCATATTATTCCTCTATAGTTTGGTTCTTGGAATATAACATAAATCGATCGAAAATATTTAAATCTCAAAGGCTTACCCGATACAATCAACCGGAAATATCTAATCAGAGAAGGAGAGCCTCTCTATAAAGATGTCGTTGAACCGCTTGTCGGAGGAGAGCTCTATGTAGTCGATCGACTTTGCAAGCCGCTCGATCCCCTCCCTGGCGGCGGGGTCGACGACCGCCTCGACCGCTCCGGTCAGGGCCGCGTCCCCGACGAACCTTATCTTGTCTCCTACCTGTTTCGGCAAAAGCCCCACCCCGACGATGCTCTCCGGCTTTAGGAAGTTTCCGAACGCCCCGGCGATCAGGACCGTCTTGATATCCCCCCAGCCTATTCCTATCTCGGCAAGGAGGATCTCGGCGCCGCTCCTCATCGCCCCCTTAGCGAGTTGCACCTCCCTGATGTCCTTTTGGGTTATCCCTATTGAACTGCCGTCTTCGTGCAGGACGAACTCGGTGACCGGGCCGTTCTTTCTTATCCTCTCCGTGAGCCTTTGGGAATCCACCTTTTTCGTGATGCGGCCGCTTACTTCCACGACATTCGCCTTGATCAGCTGATCCACCGCGTCAAATATCCCGGAGCCGCAAATACCGATAACTTTTGGGCCACTGTCTTTGCTACCATCATTGTTGCCCTTGATCTTAAGCTCGATCTCGTCACCTTTAATCACAACCCCCTCGATAGCCCCGAAGTCCGCCCTCATCCCGTCCCTTATCTGGGAGCCCTCGAAGGCGGGGCCGGCCGCCGCCGAGCAGGCAAGGAGCCTCTCTTTGTTTCCCAACACTATCTCCCCGTTGGTGCCGATGTCTATCCCGAGGATTATATCCTGGGACTCGTGGATCCTCGAAGACCAGACGAAGGCGAGCGTGTCGCCCCCCACATAACCTGAGATGACCGGAAAGACGTACGCCTCGCCGTTAGGGTCGATGTTGAGGCCGAGCTCCACAGCGCTCCTCCTGACCGCCCCGGTGAAGGCGGGGGCGAACGGGGCGCGGGCGATGGAGATAGGATCTATCCCCAGAAGGAGGTGCTCCATCGTCGGGTTTCCGGCAAACGCCGCCCCCTCTATATCGGCGGGCTCGATGCCGAGCTGTCCCGTGAGCTTATCGATCAGCCCGTTCACGGCGTTAAGCACCAGCTCTTGCTGCCCGCCGAGGTTCTCGCCGTCCTTGGAAACGGCGTTTATCCTCGATATAACGTCCGCCCCGAAGGTTATCTGGGGATTCAGCGCCGAGGCGTGGGCGATTATCCCTCCCGCCGTATCGAAGGCCTCGTCCTTCCCCTCAACGACGGCCGCGGCGATGCTGGTGGTTCCCACGTCCACCGCCAGATAGAGCCCGCCGGCCCCCGGCCCTTCGCCGCTTCCGACTATGTCCATTCCCTCCCAGGCGCGGCCCGCCCCGGCAAGGCGGGAGGATTGGGGGATCGTGACCTCGATATCCGCGGTGACGTTGATTCGGCAGGCGAGTCTGAGACCCGATTTCAAGGATTTTTCCGAGAGAAAGCGCCTCTCGTCCTCTCCGGGGGCCATATCGTCCGGGAGACCTCCGGGGGCGCCTCTGGGGGCGACCTTGACGATGCATTTACCGCACCTTCCCTCGCCGCCGCAGGGGAGGTTGAGCAGAACCCCACTCTCCTTCAACAGGTCGATCAGGGGGGTTGACGAATCCGCCTCTATAGATGTTCCCTCCGGCAATAGATCGATCCGCACCTTTCCCATCTACCTGGCCCTCTTTTTGTGATAGAAGGGGGCGTCGATATATTCCCAGTCGTCCTCTATCTTCTTTATGTAAAGGTGGTGCATGACCCTGATGGTCTTGACGCCCTCGTCGTCGAGGTCCATGTTGTAGAACTCGAAGAGGGGGAGGTAGTTCCGCTTGAAGCTGTCGTCGTAGAGGGGCAGGGGATACAGGGCGGTGCTGCTTTCCAGTCCCGACTTGTAACTCCTCCTGTTGTAGAAGGGGAAGAGGTAGATCCACAGCTCATCTTCCCCTTCGGTGTATTCGGTCGTGATATGCTTGTTTATCAGCATGAAGCGGTATGTGTCCATCGTCTTCGTCGGGGATTTGAAGTGTATATCTTTGAAGACGGGATACATCATGTACCTCGACATTTCGGTTTTATCGCCCTCGGTCCTCATCTGGTATTTGAAGATCGGGGAGAACTCGGTGATGTTGAAGACGTCCGATCTGGCTATCCTGAGAAACGGCCAGGGGAGATCGTATTTTTTGTAGTTGAAGTTTGTGTCGTAGGCATAGGTAAAGAGGGGCCAGATAATCGTCGTGGTCTTGGAGTGGGGCGTCCGCTGGGAGCTGTAAAACGGGATTATGGTGGTGTCCATCAGGGGATTTTTCGTGTCGAGGTATCTGCCCCGGAATGAGACCAGCGGCAGCATGTAATAGGTGGAGTACTCCACGCCGGTTATCTCCTCGTGTCCCCATAGGGGGAAGAACCTCGCCCCCCAGCCTCCGTCCCCCTCGGTTATCCTGACGAGGGGCCAGAGGTAATTGTTCGACGTAAAGCCCTCCTCCACGGTCCTGTAGTAGAGGGGCCACATGACAAAGAGCATGTCGTCCCTGCCGAACCTGTCCTTTATCGTCCCGTAAAAGGGAAACAGCCCGCCGTAAGGCTCGCCCCCCTCGGAACGTCCCCAGAAGAGGGGGAAGTAATCGTGGGCGATCCTTTCCTTGTCGTCGGCCAGGTCGTGTTTTGCGTCTCTTATGATCGGAAATATCCTGAAGTTCTTGTCCTCTCCCCGCTGCTTGTATTTCCCGATGGGGTAGATAAAGTCCACCACCGTGGTGTCTTTGTTGTCGTCTCTATGGTAGTAGAAGAGGGGCCTGAATCCGAACTCCTTCGTGCCCGCGTCCGTCTTGCGGTAATAGAAGAGGGGGGTGATTACCGACACCGTGAGGGAGCCCTCCTCCCTGTCGTCGTTGTAGTAGAAGAAGGGCCAGACGTTAACGTGACCTCCCTCGACCTCGGCATTCGGATCCGTGTTATTGCCCGGGCTTACTGCGGCTCCCTCCACCGGCGCATCGCCTTGGGCGACTATTATATCTGTTTTGGGGAGGCGGGACGCGGCTCGATTATCCGGCGTGTCTCCCGCGCCTTGGCCCGGGGCGGATATCGGGAAGAGGAGTAGGGTGATGATCAAGGCCGCTTCCGGGAAGACCCTCTTAATGATTTCTATTGAAAGGGCATTTTTATTTTTTTTCGCCATCGTTCAAGTTTAACTCAAATACTTAATATAGTCAATATCATCGGCTTAATATAATAGGTTAAAAACGACGTGAACGGATTTAATATCAAACGGCAAACGACGAACGGCAAACGGGCAAACAGGACCAACGAGACCGACAGGGCAATCCGGTCAATGGGAGCTACGGGGATAATCTTCGTGGCCAAAGAGGGGGGTGTGGCAATGTTGGAAGGGTACCCGCAAAATATCAGAGATCAGATAAAAGGGAGATCGAGAAAAACAGCGGATAAAGGGATCACCCCCAAAAAGCCGCGATCTGCCCGAGAGAACCGAAAACGCGAAATTTGAATCCTCACTGAATTAGAAGATAAGCCCGAATATTGTCGCCATGACCGAGATGGGGGTTTGCTCCTGAATCCCCTCCGCAGATTTTCTGAACTCACGCATGGCGTTTTCCGCCTCTATGTAGAGGGTCTCGTCTTGGGCGAGACGTCCAAGGGTTCCCTCCCCCTTTTCCATCTTTTCGGCGATGTCCCTGAGCGCCTTTGTGGATTTTTTAAAGTCGTTGTAAATAGTGTCGTCGTTCATCAGCTTTCCGATGGTTCCCGTTCCACTGTTCAACTTGGCGGTGATGTTTGACAGGTTTTCGGTGGAGGTTTTTATGTTTGCGATTATTTCTTTAAGGTCCTTTTTTGACTCATCGGAGCCGAGGACGTCGCTCAAGTTTCCTGACATATTCTTGATGTCGTCCGATATCTCCTGAACGTTTCTCATAACGTCGTTGAAATCGACCTCCGGTATGACATTGGTTATCGTTTCGCCCGATTCGAGCCTTCCGGCCTCGGGATTTCCCGGGTAGATCATGACGAACTTCTCCCCGAGGGCCCCGTAACTCTTCAGCTCCACCTTGGCGTCCCTGTATATCTCCACATCGGGATCGATGTCCATCGTTATCTTCGCCTTTCTGCCGTCCGGTGCCAACCCTATATCAGATACGTCTCCCACCTCGACCCCCGCGAGCCTCACCGGCCCGTTGATGTCGAGGCCCGCAACGTTTTTGAACTCGGCGTTGAGGGCGTAGCCCTTTCTTACCTTGAACTTGTATTCGCCGACAAAAAGGGTGATGATGGTCAGGATAGCGATGCCCACGATGACAAAAATACCTACCTTGATCTCCGTGTATCTATCGTCCACAGTAATTTTTCCTCCTATTAAACATTATAGAAGTATCCTTACTATTTTTCACTGTTCCCTCCAAAGGGGGCGACTTCCCCGCAGTCCCCGTAACCGCCGGGAAACAATGTTGTCGTTGTCGGCCCGGCCGGGAATCTGCACCGTCACTCCCGTCTCAATTTTTATATATGCTGTCATTTCCATCGAGGTGTCTATGCAACTTAAAGGGAGGCTGAACCCCCCACTGACAAGCCGGAGCTTGTCAGTGCCACCCAGCGCACAGAAGCCTCCCCTAAATTCCCGGCCCCCGCTTCGTCAGCGGTGCTCCATGTCGAGGTCTTCGAGCTTCCCGTTAATGAATTTTGAGACGAAGGAGTCTTTCGACTTCTTTAGATCGTCCGAGGTTCCCTCCGCTATGATCTTGCCTCCGTAAAGGAGGGCGATCTTGTCCGCCACCCTTAGGGTCATCTCTATATCGTGGCTGATAATAACATATGTGCTTTTATGTTTTTTGTGTGATTGTACTATCAGCTTGGAGATTGATTCTTCCGTGATCGGGTCAAGTCCGGCGGTGGGCTCGTCGAAGAGAACTATATCGGGATTCGTGACAAGGGCCCGGGCAAGGCCGACCCGATTCTTCATGCCCCCCGACAGCTGCGACGGAAGCTTGTTCTCCATTCCTTTAAGGCCGACCTGTGAGATTCGCCTCTTCACCGCCTTTTCTATTTCCTCTCTGGGGACGTTTCCCCGCTCCGTCAGGGGGAAGGCCACGTTTTCCCATACGGTGATCGAGTCGAAGAGGCCGCCCCCCTGGAAAAGCATTCCGAAGTGCTCCCTTGTCTCGTTAAGCTCCTTTTCGCTGAGGCCCGTGATTTCCCGACCGTCGACGTATATCTTTCCGCTGTCCGGTTTTATAAGGCCTATGATATGTTTTAAGAGAACCGATTTTCCAGCGCCGCTTCTTCCCAGTATGACGGTTATCTTTCCCTCGGGGATTGTCAGGTCTATGTCCGTAAGCACCTTTTCTTCCCCGAAGGACTTGTTGAGATTTTCGATCTTAATCATATTTTTTTCTTGCCCTGTCTCCGATAATCAACTGAACATTATCGCCGTTAAGAAGTAATCGCTGATGACTATCGTTACGCAGCCGACCACGACGGCCTTGTTTGTGGCAATACCCACACCGGCGGCTCCGCCTCTGGCGTTGAATCCGTAGTAGCAGGCGATTAGCGTAAAGAGGAGTCCGAAAAAGATCGATTTGATAATTCCGTTTGTAAAATCCTCCATATTAAGGATTTCATAGACCCTTCCCATAAAGACCCCTGCGTTTATCCCGAGGAGTTTTACCCCGGCAAAGTAAGATCCCAGAAAACCGGCCAGGGAGAAGATCGACGCGAGGATCGGCATCATCGTAATTCCGGCGATTATCCTCGGAACCACGAGGTATTTAACGGGATTTATCGACATCGACACGAGGGCGTCGATCTGCTCCGTTACGCGCATTGTTCCGAGCTCGGCCGCCATGGCGGAGCCCGCCCTCGCGATTACCATGAAGGCGGAGATAACGGGGCCCATCTCCCGCGCCATGGCAACGGCAACGGTGGCCCCCACCAGGCTCTCGGCGTTAAAAAGCTTGAAGGTCAGATACCCCTGAAGGGCCAGGACCATCCCCGTAAAGGCCCCGGTAAAGAGGACGATGTTTATCGACTTGACACCCACAAACTCCATCTGGCGCAGGATGTTTTTGAACCTGAAAGGCGGGACGAACGTCCAGCGGACGGCGTCGAGGAAGAGAATCGTTACCTTGCCGATCTCGGCCACCTTGTCTGTAACCCATCCCCCCACGGTCGATAAGAACCTCAACATATCGGGCTCCTTATCTATTTGTTACTATCGTATTTTCTTTGGGTGTCTATTTCTGTTTATATATTTCTATATTTTATAGCATATAGTAAAAATTAGCAAGATATTCAACATTTTTTAGCCCCTCTCAAAATACGCCGTCCCAATCCTCAGGCGGAGGATTGGAGATGGCCCTCTTGATCCTGTTGATGTAGAGGGATGTTGGGACATCGCGGGGGTATTTCTTGTTTAAATCCCCGAATATTTCAAGGGCCGCCTCCCAGTTTTTTCTCCTCGTCTCCTTCAGGCCGCGGAGAAATGTCTCCGCCATCTTCTCCTCTTCGGGATTCTCCCCAATTCTCCCGATCATCTCGTATATCTTGACGGGAATCGTCTTGCCCCTTACCCTCACCAGGTCGAGTTCCCTTACCGATATGTCGTCCTTTACGTTTACGTAGGTGTTCTCGGAGATGAGGATCTTCGTGTTGTAGACCTTGTTTAGATTTTCAAGCCTCGAGGCCAGGTTCACGTTGTCGCCCATTACCGTGTAGTCGAATCTCTTCTTGGATCCCATGTTCCCGACCACGGCGTACCCGCTGTTTATTCCGATTCTTATCTCGAGCTTCGGCCTTCCCGTGGATTCCCATCTTTTCTGAAGCTCCATCAGATCCGCCCTCATGTCCAGGGCCGTAAGGCACGCCTTGAGGGGGTGGTCTGGCTGAGGGAGGGGCGCTCCGTAGACCGCCATGATGGCGTCGCCGATGTATTTGTCCAAAAGCCCCATGTGGCTGAAAACCACGTCGGTCATCTTCGTCAGATACTCGTTCAATATCTGAACCAGATCCTCCGGAGACAGCCCCTCGGAGAGGGACGTGAAGCCCTTGATGTCGGAAAAGAGGACGGAGATGTCTTTCCTCTCACCGCCGAGGGTCAGCATCGAGGGGTCTTTCAATATCTCCCTTACAACGGCCCCCGAGACGTAAAACTGGAAGGCGTTTCTTATCTGGCGGCCCACCCGCTCGACCGTTATGTAGCGGATCAGCGTTAAGACCGTGTAGGAGAGCACTATGGCCAACAGGGGAGGGAGGATAAAGATCCACATCCCCTTTCCTTGGAAGAGATATTCCGCCGTTATCAGCCACAGGCCCGTAACCGCAATGGCCACGAGGGTGCCGCGCCAGGCGGAGAGCCGGGGTATTGTGAGTCCCATTACGGTCCCTATCACAAGGACCAACAGCAGGTTGAAATAAGGCGCCCAGGGAGGGACGAACAGGAAATCCCTGTTCAGGATGTTATCGATGATATTGGCGTTGACCTCCATCCCGGGGAAGTCGCTCCCCATGGGTGTCACCCTCAAATCGTATGTCCCGACGGCCACGGTTCCTATGATGGCGATCTTGTTCTCGAGAGACTCCCCGGGAACGCGGTTTTTTAGGACGTCGTAAAAGGAGTAGTGGGGAAATGTCCTGACGCCGCCCCGGTAGTTGATCAAAAGCTCCCCCCTGGAGTTGGTGGGGATATCTATATCTCCAAGAACGATTTTATACGCCCCGTCCTCGGAGATATATATATCGGGATTGGGGGCGTTGAGGTAGGCCCTTGCTATTTCGAGGGCCAGGGACGGATAGAAGATGTCCCCGCACTTCATCGTCAGGGGCGACCACCTTATCGTCCCGTCGCCGTCCGGGAAGATGTTGAAGTAGCCGAATCCGTCGGCGGCCTCCGAGATGGCCGGGATGTTCGGCTCCGGGGAGAGGCCCATCCTGAAGGGGGTTTTTTTTGCTCCTTCCGAATCGTAGATAACCAGACTGAAGCTCGATTTCTTTAGCCCCTTGATATTCTCCTCTAACTGTTCATCCGTGAGGTGGGCGATTGCATCCCGTTTTGCGTGGAAGAAATACCCGAGGATCGCCTCAGGCGTTTTTTTCATCTCCTCTGAGAGGTGACGGTCGTTGTCGAGCTTGTCCCTTGCATTCAGGAGTATCCTGTTTACGTTTGAGTTTATCAGGTCATTTTTTCTTACCTCCTTCTCGATGTAGTCGATGGTGGTTATCCCCGAGTATATGTCCGGCTCGCTGAAAATCATATCGAATCCCAGTACCTTGACGCCGTTCTCGTTGAGGTTTTTAACCACGTCGACGAAATAGCTCCTCGGAAAGGGCCAGCGCCCGAGCTCGTCCAGCGTCTTCTCGTCGATTGCTATTATGATTACCTGCCCGCCGGCATCCACCTTGCCCCTTATAAGAAACCTGAAGTCGAGTATCTTGTTTTCGAGGGTGTCCATGAACCCGATGCCGAATCTCCCCAGGAGGATGACCAGGATCGAGATGGCAATTCCTATGACAAGACCTGTTCTGCTTTTCATTTTTATCTTTCCTTTATTAAACAGGCCCGGGCCAATTTTTTCAGGTTTTCATATTCGCCCAGGGCCACCAGTACGTCGCCCTCATCGATCTTCGAGGTTGTCTCCGGGTTGAAGATCATCTTCCCCCCCATCTTGAGGATGGCAACCACTATAACGCCGTAGCTCTTCTTTATCCCTGAGTCGACTATCGTCTTGCCTATGAGGGAAGACCCCGTACAAATCGTTATCTCTTCGATGGCGAGCATCAGGTCTTTCCTCCCCACGGCGATATCTATGAACTCCACAACGGCCGGCTTCAAAATGATGTTGGCCATTCGCCTGCCGCCGATGGAGTAGGGCGATACGACCTTGTCAGCGCCGGCGGAGATGAGCCTCTTTTCCGAGGTCTCGTCGTTCGCCCGTCCCATGACGAAGATGTCAGGCTTCAAGGCCCGTGCCGTCAGCGTTATGTAGACGTTGTCGGCCGGCGTGCTCACGCACGCTATGAGGCCCCTCGCCCTCATGATGCCGGCGCTGACAAGAACGCTCTCGTCCACAGAGTTCCCCAGAAGGGCTATATAGCCGTCCATCGTGATCTCTTCGACCTTCTCGTAGGACGAGTCGACAACGACAAAAGGAATATCGTTTGAAGCCAGCTCCCCGGCTATAACCTTGCCAATCCTGCCGTACCCGCATATAATGTAGTGGTCTTTGAGGGCCTGTATCTCTTTGGCCATCCTTCGCCTCCCAAATATTTCGATGATCTGACTCTCTATGAGAAAATGCGTCAGCGCACCCACCGCCACGACCGTGGCAAAAAAGCCGGAGGTCAAAACGACTATCGTAAAGATGCGGCCGCCGGTGTTTAGAGGGTGTACCTCGCTGTAGCCGGTCGTGGTCAGCGTGATTACGGTCATGTAGAGGGCGTCTAAAAATCCCCACCCCTCTATCGCCACGTAGCCGAGCGTCCCCAGGACGATTATGATTAACAGGAACGCCACGATGAAGTAGATCCTCTTGGCCGTTATGTTCAGACGTCTTTCTATAAGCTCACCCCGTATTTTTTGAGGAGGGCGCCGTCGATGCAGTTCTTCTTCGCGATGTCGGAGAAGACCTTTGCCGACTCCTTTACCGTCCGCTTCTGGGTCTCGAAGTCGACATGGATCATCCCGAAGCGCATGGTGTACCCTTCCGCCCACTCGAAGTTGTCAAGCGTGGACCAGTGGTAGTAGCCCCTGACGTCCATCCCGTCCTTGATTGCCTTTCCGACTTCTGCGATATGCCGGACGACGTAGCTGATCCTCTTCCTGTCGTCGTCGGTGCCTATCCCGTTTTCGGTCACGTAGAGGGGCTTCCCGTATTTCGAGAGGAGCTTCAGAAGCCTGTAGATGCCGTGGGGATAGACCTCCCCCTCCGGCCTGTCGCCGGTGGCCCCCTCGTGGGAGGCCTCCGCCCCTTCCGGGAAAACAGCCTTGCCGAAGAGCCTCCCCGGCGCAAGAAGATCGAACTTGATGCTGTCCCTGGCGTAGTAGTTCAAGGTCATAAAGTCAAACTTCCCCCGGATGAGCTCCCTGTCCCTCCTCGGCACCTTAATAAATCCGGCCGACTCCCCGGTATAAAGCGTTTCGAGGCTGTCAAGGTTGAAGCTCTTGTTTTGATTTTTTGCGACCCAAGCGTCCCGGGGATTGTCCTCCCTCAGGGGATCGAAGACCCTCATATGTCTGTTGAATCCCACCTGGGCGTTTGGGTTCACATCCTTTATTGTGTGATAGGAGACCGCGTGCGCCTTAATCATGTGGTACAGGACCTTGAACGCCTTGAAGAACCTCTTCTCCGCAGGGGCGTACTCCCCGTCCATGTACGACAGGACGGTGTAGACCATCGGCTCGTTTATCGGGAGCCAGAGCTTGACGTCCTTTCCGAAGGCCTCCGCCATTACCCTTGCGAACTTCTCGAATCGGCTTACCGCCTCGGGGTTTTTCCACCCGCCGAGCCTGGCCAGCCAGACGGGCGTGGTGAAGTGGTGAAGGGTTACCATAGGCTCGATCTTTAGATCCTTGAGGCACTTTATGACGTTCTTGTAGTGATCTATCTCGACCTGAGAGAAATAGTCCTTTGCCGGCTCGACCCGGCTCCACTCGACCGAGAACCTGTGGGTGTTGTGATTGAGCTTGCTTAAAAGCTTGAAGTCCTCGGGGTAGCGGTTGTAGTGGTCACAGGCGTCGCCGGATACGCTCCCGTCTATGATCTTTCCCGGCTGTTGCTCCATTATGAACCAGTCGTTGTTTACGTTTCCGCCCTCCACCTGGTGGGAGGCGGTCGCCCCGCCCCACAGAAATCCCTTCGGAAATTGAATCTTATCCATTACCTCCTCCATGAAAATCGATAAAGCAGTAGGATCTTCGAAAAAGCCAGCCTAAACGAAATGTCTCCGAATCCTTAAAAAGACGCAGGAATCTCTTTCCCCCTGCCCTTATTAATACTCAATCAAGACAGAAATGATATTTAACCAGCCCCGGTTAAGCAGCAGTTAGAACCCCGAAGATCGGAGCATTTCTCCATGAAAATCGTGGGGAGGTGCCGAGCCGCAAATTTTGATATCTCGAAGAAACCGTTTCCCCATCCGATCCGAAGTCGGCCCCGACTCTCTATCCCTACTCTATCCTCCCTCTACCACGACGACATACCTGCTCCCCTTGGAGGAGAAGGAGAAGCCCAGCCTTCCCGTCTCTGCCTTGGAGCGGAAATCGGCGCCGGAAACCTCGGAGATGATCCCGATGCTTATCTTCGCCGGCCTTGTCTTGTCGTTTACGCTGTTTACCGCCACGTCGTGGACCGTCTTTGACGCGACGTCGACGAGAAAGGCGACATCGCCGGTAAGGACGAGGTACTTGCTCGTTTCGGTCGCCTTCTTAAAAACCTGGCCGTAGGTATCCACGCCGTCCTTTTTGACGACCCCCTTCATCTTGTAGTAGGATTCGATTCCCCCAGCAAGGGAGATTGTCGTGATGAGGAGGAGGGATGTTAAAATGATCGAAGCGATAAATTTTCGTTTCATATTGGCCTCCCGATAATTTGAATTGAAAATAGAAATCTGCGGTGTGTGAAAAAGTTTGACAGCCATAATAATATCGCTATTTTAAAGATAAGTAAAGGGGTGAAATAGCAAAAATTTTTTGTAAAGAGCGATCGGCTTCAGACTGTTTTTGACCTGAATACAATACAATATTACGGATTCGGTGAACCGGATTGTCCTAAGGAATAAAAAAATCCTTTACATAGACCCTTTTTGTACTAAAATAGCGGATAAATAGGGGATTTTGGACTAATTATTTTCTCTTTAATGAGAGATGGGAGGTCAAAATGAAGAGGACGGCTTCAATTATATTCATCCTTTTCGTTCTAATCACTGCATTCTTGCCGGGCCCGGCCGCAGGTAAAGACAACGACAATATTTATTTTAAAAAGGGAAACGAGTTCCTGGGGAAATCGGATTACTCATCGGCGCTCGAAAACTACGAGAAGGCCCTCGTCCTCTTCGAGAAGGCGGGGGATAAAAAGGGAATGGGTGACACGCTGATAAGGATGGGTGTTGCGATGCTCGCCCAAAAGCGGCTGGACGAGGCGATCTCCAGGTACCGGGAGGCGATAATACCCTACGGCGAGATCGACGACAAGCCGAGCCTTGCAAGGGTGTATACATATATAGGCACCGCCTTGGAGAAGCAGGCCAAACATGAAGAGGCGGTCTCGAGCTTTGAGAAGGCCCTAAAGATATACAGGGAGCTTGCCGACAAGCGTGGGGAGACGAGATGCCTGATAAGCATAGGTAAGCTCTACAATCTTATGGGAAAACGCGACAAGGGGCTTTTTTACTTTGATGAGGCCCTGACCGTTGCCCAAAAACTGGGCGATAAAAGATCCGAGGCCAAGCTCTTAAGGGATATCGGCGCCGCATATTCCGCCCTTTCCGATCACAAAACCGCCCTCACATATTGCGAAAAGGGACTTGCGCTGTACGAGAAGTCGGCAGATAAGAGGGGTATGGGGAATACCTTGATAGACCTGGGTAACGTTTACAAGAAACTGGGCCGAGCGGACGATGCGCTCTCCGCTTTCAAGAGGGCCCTTGAGATCTACGACGAGTCCGAGGACTATCGGGTTGTGGTTATGATCCACATATACATAGGCGTTCTTCTGGAGGATAACAATAAGCACAAAGAATCGATAGGCAGTTTTGAGAAGGGACTGGAAATTTCAAGAAAGATGGGTAACAGACGGAACGAGGCCTTATGCCTGAAGCTGATCGGAAAAGTGTACGACGTAATGGCCCGGTACGAGAAGGCGCTGTCTTACCTCAAAGAGGCCCTCGCCATCGCCGATGAGCTGGAGGACAAAGCTTATCAGGCCGAGATATCGAGGGATATCGCCGGGACATATACGAGCCTCTCAGATTACAAAAGCGCACTCCCATATTATGAAAAGTCCTTGAAGTTATACAGGGAGCTGGGAAACAGGAAGGGAGAGGCCTACTGCCTTATCGGGATCGCGTCCTTGAAAAACAACGTTGAGACCCCCCTCGAGGCCAGGAAAATATACACCCAGGCCCTGGATATCTTCAGGGAGATAGACGATCCCGTGGGGGAGGGATTCGCACTTGCCGGGATAGGCTTTTCATACTACCTGACCGGAAACACCGTAAAGATGTCCTACTACTATTCCAAGGCCCTGAGAATAGCCAAAAAACACGCGCCGACCCTTAAGGCCGCCAAGGACCCCCTGATACTGGGGATGCTCTACGCCGGGAAGGAGGACTACAAAAAGGCGATAAAATATCTAAAGCCGGCTCTGAAGAAGGGCGCGGAGATTGACAACATCAATTATTACGGCTTCAGCGCCGCATATCTCGGCTACAGCTACATGCACCTGAAAGATTACGGGAAGGCCGTGGACTACTACAAGATCGCCATTGACGCCGTCGAGAAGGTGAGGGGGGAGATCGGGGGCGAGGCCCACCGCACCACCTACGCCAAGGGAAAGATAGACGCCTACGAATATATGATCTGGACGCTTATACAGCTTAAGCGATACGATGACGCGTTCAATTACATGGAGCGCTCCCGCTCGAGGTCGTTTCTCGATATGCTGGGGACGAAAAATGTCGTGGTCGGTGGGGAGTCGGACAGGAAGCTGATCGAGCGGGAGGAAAACCTGAGGGAGACCTTGACGAAGTTGTACGGCAAAGACGGCGGGGGCTCCCCCGGCGAAGGTGTCTCGGACGGTGAATCGGGAGAGAAGGCCACGGATAAGATCAAGACCAGAAAGATATCGGAGGTCAAAAAGGAGTATAACGAGCTTATTAACGAGATTAGGGTCAGCAATCCTGAACTCGCCTCGCTTGTTTCGGTAAATCCGATGACGTTAAACGAGGTGCAGGCGCTGGTTCCGGAGGGGACTCGTATACTGGAGTTTTACACCACCACTGAATACGACCTGTTCGTCTTTTCGATTACCGGATCCGATTTCAGCGTCAAGACCGTAAAGATAAAGAGGGACGAAGCGCTCGAGAAGGTAGTGGAGCTGAAGAAATCCCTGAACGGCTTCGACCTCGAGGACTTCAAGAAAAAGTCGAAGGAGCTGTACGATCTCCTCCTTTCCGACGTCCTTGTAGATGTGGATGAGGAGAAGCTGATTATAATCCCCCACGGCCCCCTTCATTATCTGCCCTTTTCCGCCCTCTACGACGGGAAGGATTACCTCGTTGACAAGTACACCCTGATCGTCGATCCGAGCGCGAGCGTCTTGAGGTTCATATTGGAGAAGAGAAAGAAACCGGAAGGCAGAGTCCTGGCGCTGGGAAATCCGAAGACGAAACACACCTCGCTTCCCTTTGCGGAAAAGGAGGTGGGGGAGATAAACGAGGTGATGACGGACGTGGACGCCTATATAAGGAAGGGGGCCACCGAGACCCTCGGAAAGAAGAGGTTTTCCGATTATCGGATTATCCACCTTGCGTGTCACGGGAAGTTCAAGGGGGATAGCCCACTCTCCTCCGCCCTCTACCTCACGGGAGACCAGGAAAACGACGGGCTTCTGATGGTTAATGAGCTCTTCGGGCTTGACCTCGAAAACGCGTCCCTCGTGGTACTTTCCGCCTGCGAGACGGGACTCTCCCAGATCATGCGCGGGGACGAGCTTATCGGGCTCTCCCGGGGATTCATATACGCCGGAACGCCCTCTCTGGTCGTGACGCTGTGGGAGGTGGCGGACGACTCAACCGCCCTTTTTATGATAAAATTCTACGAAAACCTTAAAGAAGGGATGGATAAACCGACCGCCTTGAGAAAAGCCCAGTTATCCCTGAAATCGATGGAGAAATTCTCACACCCCTTTTACTGGGCGCCGTTCGTCATAATGGGGGATTGGGAGTAGTCTATCGAAACGGCAATGCCGTCAGGTTTTTTAAGCAAACGAAATATTGACTTTCACCGCATATAAGGTAAAATAGGAAAAAGTCAACTATTTTTTTGAAGGGGGTAAAAAGATGAAGGTAAAAAGCCTGTTTTCAAGGTCACTGATGTTTTTTGCTATTATTATCTTTCTGATCGCTCCCACCGCAGTGACCGGGGGAGATGTGGTGCTCCTCGTGACCCCGGAAGAGGCGAGTATGGGCGTCACCCGGGCGGTCGTGGAGGAGGTCGATAACGGCCCGACGATAAAGATCAACAGCCCCAAGAACGGCTCCGTTTTGACCGGCCCTTTCAGGCTCTACGTGGAGATTGTGAAGAAGCCTGACGGCGCCGACGTAAACATGAAGACCCTCAAGGTAAACTACCTCAAGGTCGTTACGATAAACATCACGTCGAGGGTTAAAAGCTATATTAAGGGGACGAAGCTGGACGTTCCCGAGGCGGAGTTCCCCGCGGGAAAACACAGGACGGAGATATATATCGAGGATGTTAACGGCAACGTGTCGAGGAAGCTCTTTAACGTTACGGTGAATGAGCCGGAATAGTCACCTTTTTTCGGCTTGGTAGTCTCTAATCTTTGATATGCTTTAAGGTGGTATAGCGCTTTTAAGGAGGGCAGGGGGCCAATTAGATGGGCGCCTGATTTTGCTTTTTCCCCTTTACGCCTTCAAGGGGCCGAAGATGCTATAAGCCCGCTCTTTTTGCAGCCGCCATGTCTGTAATAATAAGAGCGGGCGGTCATTTGTGCTCGGGTGAGAATTGGTTGACAAGGCCCCTTGAGGGCCTCGGGCGGGTTCGCCGTTCGACTTTTGTTAATTAGGGGGATCGGGAGATTGTTTTAGGTACCCGATTGATGGGGAGCGGTTGGCCGACAAACAAAACCAAAAACTCGCACCCTTTATATACAAGTAAAAAATTCCTAAAGGCTTATTGTATCGGATACGAATCCCCCTTCAGTTCCATCTTTTATTCCCCCTATCTCCCCCGCTCGAACTTCCCCGTCCACTCGATGTTCGACTCCGGCGGCCACCCGGAGGGACACTCCACCTTCTCCCTCAAGTACCTGAAGTCGCAGAGGTCGCCGCCGTTGGCGACCGTCTTTGTCCTGTCGACGCTTACCCCCATGGTCTTCCACTTCGCCCAGTCGGTCAGGCACAGGTAGGGGACCAGATCTTCCAGGCCCTGGTCACGCCAGAACTTGTGGATCGCGCACTCCCTAATGTCGTAGCCATAGAGATATTTGTCTCCCCCCTCGACGAACTCGAAGACCCAGTCGCCCGGGTATTTCCGGTCGAGTGACCTCTTTGCCGCAAGTCTCATCTTCTCGACCTGGCTTTTATCGGTGTAGGACATCCTCTTCATCAGCGGAAGAAAGAGCTCGTTGGACCTCTCCGCGACGTTGAAGATATGCTCGCCTATCTCCCTCGTCGGAAGACCCTCTTTCTTCATGACGAGGGCCATCGGCATCAGGAAGGTGGACATTACAAGGTTTTTGTAAAGCATATTGTCCCTGCCGCCGATGTCCGGCATCTTCTTGTATAGCGATTTGAAGATCCCCCGGGACTTCTTGAGCCACGCGTCCGTCTTCTCTTTCCCGTAGCGCTCCCTCAAGATCTTTTTCTGAATGAGGGCGATAAAAATGTTGAACATCAGCACTGTTTTAGGTGATACCGTCTCTTTCTTTTGCCCCACTTTGTGCCTCCATTGATTTTATACAATCCTTTTTAACCGCCGTATTTGCAATCCCTTTCGGCTTTAGACCTAAATATTTGATTCAAATAATAATATTAGGCACGGCTAACTACTCCCTTATATATAAACCGGATAAAGTTGTCAAGAAAAAAGTGGAAAGCAAAAAGTTGGGGACTATATGGTGTGAAAAGTCGGGAACCCGTGATAATCCGGGCGAACTAAATGAAGATTCAAGCCCCACCGGTCAGGAGGGGGTAAAGACAATCACCAAGAAGTGGGATCGAGTTTTCCGTACAAGGGCCGGTGCTTCCGGGTTTTTCAGGCATCCACGCTTGCTCATATCAAGCTGTATATTTTTGTGTTTTTGTGGTGGGTCTTTTAGTCCCGGTTGCCGCGGTTAATAAAACTCTCCCCTTGCTCTTGGAAGCGGTGTTTTTTTAGGTTGGGCCTGGTCCTTCTATTTCACATAATCAGTCCCACTGACCCTTAAAGAGGCGCATTAGCTCAATGACGATCTTCTTTATCTCATCCCTTGCCTTGGCCGTGATCTCATAAGGGAGGGTGGTTTCGGGGGCCTTTTTTAGGGCTTCCTTGATGTTTTTTATATACGCCGTTCTCATGGCGGTCGATATGTTGATCTTGACGGCGCCCCTCTCGATAAGGTCCCTATAGTTTCTGGTCGTCAGGCCGGAGGCCCCGTGAATGGCCATCCCTATATCCAGGCCCGATTGAAGCTTGGATAGAAGATTCAGATCGAGCTTGGGTTTTTCGTGGTGGATGCCGTAGACGGTGCCGATGGAGGGGGCGAGGATGTCGATTCCCGTCTCCTTGACGAATTTTACCGCCTCTTTGGGATCCGTCCTCGATTGGGTTGTCTCTTTTGCGTCCTCCCGTCCTCCGAGCTTCCCCAGTTTTCCCTCGACGGCGGCGTTATAGACCTCCGCGATCTTGACCGCCTTTTTCGTGAATTCGATGTTTTCTTTCAGGGACATGTGGCCCGTGCTTATCATTACGGAATTAAAGCCGCAGTCCAGTGCGGCCCTTATCTGGTCGAGATCGGTGACTTGGTTTAGATGCAGTATGACCCGGGCTTCCCTGTCCTGGGCCAGCGAGACTATGGCACGCCCAAAGGCCCTGATGTCGTAGAGCTCGGAAAGCGGTTTGGCCCCCCCCTGGATTATGACGGGGCTGTCGAGCTCCTCTGCGGCGTCGATTATCGACATTATGAAGTCGGGATTGCCGACGTTCGTGTCGAAGGCGCCAACCGCATATCCACTCTTCTTTGCATCTTGGTAGAGATCTATAGCGTCAATTATCGGCATATCAATACTCCTTTTAATATAAGCTGAATGTTTTTTGTTTATCATATATTGAGGTTTTTGTCAACTGAAGGCCATCTTTAGAGTTGATTTTTCACCTCGATTGAGATACCTTAATTAATGTCCGATTTGATATTCAATCGAGATTCAGCTCTATTGGAGGGATTTATATGAAGAACTTCGTTTTAATGTACGTTAAGGATGTGATGACGGAAGAAGTGGTCTCCGTTACACCGAACACGGGACTGAGGGAGTTAAAGTCCCTCTTTGAGAGACACGACTACAACTCTTTTCCGGTGGTGGAGGGGGATAAACTGGTGGGGATAGTAACGAAGCTCGATTTTCTGAGGCATTTCATAATAACTCCAAAATCGATGATACCCAACTACGACGGTCTCCTGGACGACACCGTTAAGGCCGTTATGAACGCGGCGCCCCTTACCGTTTTCCCCGAAACCCCTCTTACCAGGGTCCTGGAGTTGATGGTCGAGACAAAGCTCAGGAGCTTTCCGGTCGTCGACAGCGACATGGAGCTTCTTGGGATGATATCGAGGGAGGACGTGGTCAAGAGCCTGGGGTAGGGGTGTTACTTTTCATGGGGAGATCCTATTTGTAGATAGAATAAACTCTAAGTATATAGATTCATTTTTTTCTTTTGGAATTAAGTTTGGACAAACAATTCTTGAATCGTGCTCTGTTCTGATTGTCTTACCGTCATCCACAGTATCGGTCGTGCTCTCGCTTTGTGGAAACAGGTAGGTGTTCATCTCAAAGAGTTGCTCAATAGACTTGACGAAATGCAGTGTATAATATGTTAGCAAACTATCTCTCACACCGTGGGCGACGACCGGCCTTTATGCCTGTATGATCATCTAAAATACGGCTTATGGAATTTAGCTATGATGAAGTGGAAGCAATTAATAAATCATAAAAGAAAAATAGTAAATACGGTTTTCTGCCTCTTCATACTTTTTTTCATCTTTGTTTTTGTCATCTATTCCTACAGGATGATTCCAGAGCCCCCGATACCCTTAAAGGCGGATGCCGTCGGCATAGCCTTGATGGCCTATAATCTTAAGACGCACGGCACCCTCTCCATGGCATGGATAAATAATGAGGAGCAAGAAGATATCACGCCTACATCGTATCGGGAGCCGGGCTACCCGGCCGTCCTTGCCCTGGGGATGCTGCTGAGCCCCTCTTTGCGAAGTCTCCCCGAAAAGTATTTCGCCTCGGAAGATGTCAAATTTCAGGTTCCTTCAAAGTCGTTGAGCTATCTCGAAATAGCGATATTGTTTCTTGCGGCGTTGATCTCGATGTGTCTGGTTCTGTATATCACGAAGAGCAGATTTCTCTCGATCGCGGCCCTCTTTGGGGTCGGATTCAGTCCAGCCCTGCTGCTGAATATCCGTCATTTCCTGACGGAAAACCTTACCGCGCTCCTCATCCTTGGAGCGTCCGCCTTACTGATGTTGTCGGCCAAGAGCGGGCGGAAAAGATATTATCTCCTTACGGGAGTGCTCCTCGGGATGCTGACGTTGACGAAGGCGACGTTTCAGTTCGCCTGGCTCCCCCTGATAGTATTTATGATGTTTTATCTCTACAAGAAAAAGGTCTCTCTAAAAAAGGGGGGTATTCTCCTTGTCATTTTTCTGGCTTCATATTTTGCCGTCGTCTCACCGTGGATGCTCAGAAACTACGCTCATTTCGACAGGGCCTTTATTGCGGAGCGGGGAGGGTGTGTCCTTATGGTGAGGGCGAATTACTCTATGATGAACAGTAAGGAATATTTCGCGCACTTCCTTCTCTGGATGCCCACCGAATTCGCACAAAAATGGAAGGAGAGATGCTTCGACGATGAAGAAATTTCCCGCCTGTACAGGAGTAATCCGGACGGCTACCGTAAAAGGGCAAGGGATCTCAGGATGGAGCTGATAGAGAAGTTCAATGATACTGCGAAGGCGGATGCTGTTTTGACTTCCACGGCCGTTAAACAAATTATGACCCATCCGTTTCGTCACCTGCTGACCTGTATTCCGATTGCATGGAAGGGGATGTTCGTCGAGATGGAGGCCTACCCCGGTTTATACGGCAATAATCTGTCGCCCCTTATCAGCCTTGTCTTGTTCGGCTGCTTTTTCGGCCTGACCGTTCATTCGTTGATAAAGGGAAACTGGGAGTATCTCGCCTTTCTCTTCTTGGCGAATTATCTGTTTGCAATGCACGTCCTTTTTACGCACAATATCCCCCGCTACAACATACCCTTGATCCCCGTTCTTTGGGTGGGAAGTATTACGGTCTTATGGCTGTTGGCCTCGAGGATTATCGACAGGATTAGTAAGATAAGCCGGCCTGAAAAAGGGGAAGAAACGGTTTAGAGATCGTCAATTCTGAAGAGATATTACGTATCAGGGAGTTATCCGCACCTTGTATTTTAATGGCATCCTATCGGTTTGTATTTAACGGGGGTGGATGGAGGGGCAAGCGCTTCTTTTTTCCAATTTTCTCATCTAACAGGTCGTCGGTTTGACATTTATGGCGGCGGCCTGACTGAAATGAGAACAAGGGCTGAAGCTGAAGATAGAGTTTACTGTAGAGACAGGGTGTGGATCGTTGGAGAGAAAGACCGGGGGCGTGATACGGTAGAACCGCTATTACCATATTGTGCTATTGTTATTGGGGGCCCGTTTCGCGCCTGTTTCATCCCAAAGGAGCAATCGTCTAATTACGTCCGGTTAATTGATATTTCGGCCCGTTTGGTCTTGAGGGAGATGATCGTGGAATTCAACGTCTGGACATTAATGCGGGCGGAATGCGGGTTTACATATCAAGTTCATCCATAGATTTATGTGGGGCCTCGGCTCAAACAGCGAGTGAATATCGATAGCAATAGCAAAAGGTCAATAGGTGGTCAATTGGACCATCGACCAATCGGTCAATCGATCAAATCTCTGAACCGGTCGAAACTCTGGAGAAATCAAATCCGGAGGCGGTTTTTGGATCCTACTGTTTGGCTTTCTCGCCCGATTTCTTTATCTTTTCTATCTCGGCCTCTATCGCTTCCACATCCTTCTTGTGCTGTTTTATCTTGGCCACGATGTCTTTGAATTCCGCATCGTCCAACACGGTGCCCTCCTTGCCATCCTCGATCAGCTCGTAGACCCTGCCGCCGAGCTGCGTGAAGCTCTGGTGCACCTTTCTCTGGATGGAGGAGAGATCCATCTTCTTCTTTACTATCTTTCCCTGTTTCTCGAGCTCCTTTGTGAGCTTTCCCACCTCCTCCTTCAGAACCTCAAAGCCCTCCGCGGCACCCTTCTTTATCTCTTCCCAGAGATCCTTGTCAGTTGTCTCTGTCATTTACAGCCTCCTCTAAAAATAAGGACGTTAGATATCTGTTGAATAAAAATGCGATAACGATATCTATAACCATTTTTGTCAATAATATCATAAATATTCTTTCGATGAAAGGGATAAATGACCGATTCAACCTTTGGTAATAGGATTTTTCCCGATGAGCGTCTCGATTCTCCCCTCCATCCTCTCTCGGTGTGTTCCCCGCCAGTAGATTCTTTTACAGCTCGGGCAGATCTGGAAGCTGTCGTGGGTTATATAGATATGGTCCGGGACATCCGTAAAAACTCTCTCCTTCTCTATACTCTCAAGGGGAGTGTTGCAAAGGGTGCAGCGGGTGAACGGCTTGATCTCCTCTTTCAGGGGAAGGAGGCTGTTCAGGATGTCTATCTGATCTTTTAGGTGGTCGTATCCGATAAAGACCACTCCCTCTCCCCTGATCCCCGCTCTACGGGTCAAGAATATCCTCTCGTCTTCGGGGTCCCGGTCTTCAAGGACGGCCGGGTAGACGCAGTCGTACCCGATGATCCTGAGCCATTTTGAGAGCTTCCCCAGAGGGGCGTCTGCGGCGAACTTCAATCCGCTAACCTCTTCTCTCTTTTTTCTCCTTGAACTTGCCGTCTCCCATGATCGCTCCAGCGGCGATCGCATCGGCGATGAGGTCCTTTGCCCGCCCGACTTCCGGCTCCGGAACCGCAAAGCGGCGCTCGCCGAAGCGGTTTATCGTCATCGGGTAGGGGCTTATCCTCTGATCCCTCAGGATGTAGGGTATCCCCTCCTGTTTAAGGAGGCAGCCTATCAAGTCCGTCTCGCAGTCGTTGTACGAGAGATATATCTCTACGAATTTCTCCTCGTGTCTTTTATCATAATCAGCCATAATGTTATTTTATATTATAAAGACCGCTTTTACAAGCCATATTTAGGGCGTTTGAAGGATTGTGGATAAAACTATGTTGACATGGAGCCGATGGGGAAATACAATGGCCTTGAGGAATTGAACCATGGAAGAGCTCTGGAAATTCAAATTTTCGTCGGGGGAGCGTATCTCCTATGCACCCGCCCTTTCGGGAGACAGGGTTTACGTTATATCGACCGATTTCCGTATCTGGTCTCTTGATCTGAAATACGGCTTCTACTACTTCAGGGAGCCCCTGGTAAGCCGGACGATGCGGGCCGTATTGCCCGAGAAGGGGGGGGTAAAGAACTTCCTCTATCGCGACGGCCTTCTCTATATACTTCTTGAAGACCTCTTCGGAAGAAGCCACCGTCTTGTCTTCGACCCCGAGAGGAGATCTTTGGTCAAGGGCGATCCCGCCCCCCTCGTCAGAAAGGTGGTCTACATCTTTAAAAACAGGGTGAGGATAGAAAGGTGTATGATAGACGGTAGATACCGGGAGGGGGTCAGGGCGGTGGATCACACAGACGACAATTTTCTCTGGAACAGCTCCGAGAGGATAAGGCCCGCCATCAAATACACGGAGGTGGTCGGGGACGTTATGCAGGCGGGGGAGGGTATTATCATTGCGCAGAATTACTTCTCCCGAAGGCGCAAGATGCCGGCCGGCTACTCGATAACCTCGTACCACTACCGGCGGGGGGACGTTCTCTGGAACATGGAGTCCTTTACATATTCCAGCAGGCTCTACTCCTTTGTGACCGCCGGGAATTTCATGTACGTTACGACGGGGGCCCTTGGGGGAAACAAGGAGGGTTTCTTGATCAAGATAAACCTGAAAAAGGGGAATATCGTGGAGAAGATCCCCTTCATGGAGATAAACTCCGGTGTCTCCGGAGGGGTGCCGGGGATGGAGAGCCTCTTTTTCCTGGGAGTCGGCGACAAGGTAATCGCCCTCGAGGACAAACCAGATTAAGACGGCAATCCCCCGTTGATTTTCGATCTGGCCTGATTCCCTGGTTTTTTAAAGTCATCCGGTTTTTTTCGGGGGGAGGTTTTTTTGTTTAAGAAAATGTCTACACCCCGCTTTCAAAGATGCCCTCCCTTCCTCATAGGTTTATTACAAATCCTTCAAACTCCCCGCCCCGTTTTCTATTTACGGCGAAGGCCTTTCATCCCTTGAACCGGCCCTGCAATAATCTGGTGGGCCTATTATCGATTTCAAATCCAGCGTAAAAAATTTCCTTTCAGCTTATCGCGCCGTTGGGACAGCTGAGGGTGCATTCGCTGCAGAGGATGCATTCCGTGCTCGATACGCTTTTTCCCGCGCTTATGTACGACATCACGTCGATATCCATCGGGCACGCCTTGCTGCATGCCCCGCACTCCGAGCACTCGTTTCCGGTGGGCTTTATCTTTATCAGCGAGAATTTGGTCGGGATCTTCATTATCAGCGAGACGGGACACGCTATCTTGCAGAACGCCCTCTTGTCCTTAAAGATAAAGGCCATGGGGATCGCCAGGGCGTAGTAGATAAGATTTCCCACGATCATCCAGCTCAACTCCGACTTATCGAGGTAGTCGTTGCGAACGTCGTAGTTCAGGAGGAAGACGAGGACCAGGGGGAGAAGTATGGAGATAAGGAGCGCCAGGTATCGTACTCTCTTCAGCCTCTCGTCTATGACGCCCTCCTTTTTTATCGGGAGCCACTCCAGGACGGCGGCCGTCCAGCACGCCCAGCCGCAGAAACCTCTCCCCCATATCAGCGGGCCGAAGAGCTTGGCTATGGCGTAGTGGATAAAACCCTTGGAGAAATAGCCCACCAGAACGATGAGAACCACTCCTTCCATCTGAAAATTCTCGCTGTTTACAAAGGGGACGAATATCAGCAGCACCGGCATTATGAGAAGGATGCTTATCTTCCGCCCCAGGCTCTTTTTCTTTTTCGGCAGGATTTTTATGAGATAAATCCCGATTGAGATGGAGGCGCCGATCCAGGGGAAGATCACCCAGAAACCCCACCAGCCGATGGCAAGGTAGAGTGTTACCGCAATAGCGAGGCCGATGAAAAGGGGTATGAGAAACATAATACTACTGTATTAAAAAGGTTTTTGGTAATAATCCCGGTACAAGATTTGTGTAATAAAGGTCTTTTGTATAGGCCCGGGGTCTCGTTAAAAAAAGGGGAACGGGCAACATCTGCCCGTCCCCCTTGATTCGGTCGGTCACGGCGCTAAATCCACTTGAGGATGCCCATAAAGACGATGAGGAAAACCGCAACGATACTCCACATCGTTGAGACGACGACTATCCTCTTCTTCATCGACTCCATGTCGTACACCCAGAATGCGAAGAACATGTAGAGGGAATACCCGATGATGATTATAAGAATTGGGTTGTACCAATTCCACCACTTGTATACCCAGATAAGGGCGTTCCAGCGGTTTAAGATGATCTCTATGAAGACGCAGAAGATCGAGTTGGTTATTGCAAAAAACCATCTGTTCGGTATCCCAAGGATCTTCATCTTCTTGTCCTTCGGGAGGATTTTGGCGAAGATCAATCCCGTCACGGCAAACATCATGGTTATCTCGATGTTAAGGCCGACGGTGATGATAAAGGCGCTGTCCGCCGGCGCGGTCCAGATGGCGGAGTGCCCGAAGACCTTCAGAAAAATTGCGTCCAGTATCTCGAAAAACCACTCCAGCCCGTAGAACGCAAGGCCGGCCATGACCAAGTCCCACCTCTTCCGCTCTATCTCGGTAAAGTAGACGTAGATCACAAACGCCAGGAACGGCACCAGGTACCACTCGAAATGACCGGTATCCCTCAGGGCATAAAGCGCCTGGTTCGTCTCGTGGGTATAGCTCGGATCGGGGAGAATACCAATGATCTTGTTGAGAGCACCGCTTAGAAAAAGGTTCATAACATTCCTCCTTGATTTTAAGAACTATTATCTAAATCTGCGGTCTTGAGACGACCGCAAAAAGGGCAATGATATCAAATAACGGCGATCGTTTTATAAAAGGGAAGCGCCCCGTCGAGCTTCCCAGTCCGAACTCTTTTTCTCGTTTGAAATAATTTTTTTGTTTTGCGCATTTGGTGGCCGGATGTTATATATGGTGGTATATGGGCGAATTTTACATAAAATAGAGTATTTTTGCCAGTAAAAAATTTGATGTTTCCTTAAAAATTCGTAGATGGTGATCTTTTTACACGGCGGTATTTGTAATATGGTTTCAGATCAATCCGAAAAGCGCTACATAGACATCGGCGTCGGGGCGCTCGTCGGGGACGACGAGGGGAGGCTCCTCCTTGTCAGGCACAAGGTAGAGAGGGGCGGCTTCTGGCAGGGGAGGTGGATCCTGCCGGGGGGGATGCTGAAGGTGGGAGAAGAGCTCGACTCCGGCATCCTGCGGGAGGTAAAGGAAGAGACCGGCCTTGACGTAAGGCTCGATCCCGGGACGCCGGTGGTGACCGAGAGGATAGTGGAGGATGAAAAGGGTGTGGGCCTCCACGTGATCTACGTGGTGAAGAGGGGATTCGTTACCGGTGGGGAATTAAAACCGGCAAGCGACGTGGGGGAGGCGATATGGGTTAGTGATCTTGATGATGTAAAGGACGAGCTCCACGAGGACACCGCAGAGATACTGAGGCGCTTAGGCTTGATGGTGTGAGGGGGGTAGGGGGGAGATATGAAAAAATTACAGGGGGGTGAAATGAAAAGGGTTGTTTTGGCGTTGATCGTTCTGGCCGCCTTTGCCTCCACCGCCTACGCCGAGGAGTGCAAATGCACAAAACCCGCCGCGATAAGGTGGGGGCAGGTGCACCGGTACGACGGGGACGACGCGTATTTCAGTATGTACCTGGAATACCTGACATACGGCCAGAATTACATGAGCAAAAAGGAGTATTTCAAGGCGATAGATTATTTCAAGTCGGCCATAGAGCTGGAGAGGTGCCTGCCGGAGCCCTACGCCAATATAGGGTGGTGCTATGTACAGCTCGGCTATGAAAACGAGGCGATGGATTATTACGAGAAGGCGTGCGAGAGGGCCGGTTGTGACAGCTGGTTCTCCAATTCCTGCTATGAATATCAGAGACTTCGCAAGAAGCTCCTGGGCTACTGATCGTTCTGATATGGTGTTAAATTAGTCATCGGCAAAAAGGGCGAAAAAATCCTCCTTTTAAATCAATCCGTCTGTCCCCCCACAACATCCCCGATTACCTGAAGCCTTTTTTAAGAAACGCGTAAAAAAGGGGCCGGGGCTGATCGGCGACTCACAATTCAAAAGTCGTGACATCCCACGGCAGTTCGACAAAATTGCTGTACGTCATTCCCGTGAAAACGGGAATCCAGTGGGATGGTCAGTGCGCTGGGTGGCACTGACAAGCGGCAGCTTGTCAGTGGGAGTTCAACAAGATAAGGTGCGACATCGATATCAATCTGGATTCCCAGTCGAGTTGGGAATGACAGTATAGATTCCCGATCGAGCTGGGGATGAAAGAATAATTCCCAGTAACGTTGGGAATGACAGCATAATACCCAATTGTGCCGGGAATTACGGAATAAGGATTTACGGTGGTTCTGGGAATAAAAAAATAGTGAGGATTCCTTTGTCCCGCCGGGAATAAAAAAGAAAGGGATTGCAACAAACTCGCAACCCCTTGGTATTACTGGCTGGGGGACAAGGATTCGAACCTTGGTTGGTGGAGCCAGAGTCCACAGTCCTGCCGCTAGACGATCCCCCATCGATTTTTAGTATAAGAATCTTATTTTAAAAAGTGCCCCGTGTCAATATTAAAGTGGATTGGTTATATATTTTCGTCCCTTCAAATATTTTGCCGTTTCATAATTTTCTGATCAATGCCCTTTTTTGGGGTGCGCCCGGAATTTCGGCGAAGGCAAACTTCAGCCACCTGTATATCGATTCCGTCGGGGCGATCCAAACCCTTCCCGTTCCAGTAAAGGTGTGGAGGAGCCCCTCGCCGCCGGTGACGCTGCCCAGAATATTCTTCGCCGATTTCTCCACTGTGAAGTCCACGCCGTCGGTCCACATCAATGCGAAATTGCCGTCCACCGAGAGCTTTTCGTCTGAGAGGTCTATCCTCTTGATCTCGCTTAAGGGCACCGGGCTTTCCAGTACCGCGAGTCCGGGTCCGGTAAGCTTCGTCTGAAACAGCCCCTCACCGCCGAAGAGGGCCGCGGATATGCTTTTGAGCCTCACCACATCCACGTCGACCGCCCCCTCACAACATTGGAACATCCCCTTGTTTACGATAAGGGACTCGTTTTTGAGCCTGTAGACGATGTAGTGGCCGAAGGAGGGCTCCAAAAAAATCTCCCCGCTCCCCGAGTACCTCGGCTTGTAGGCGGTCTCCTTGGCGAGGAATTTCGACTTGAGCGCCTTCTTCCCTTCCAGTCTGGACTCCATCTCGATGGCTCCCTTCATGTATTGCAGTGCCCCCGCCTCGAGGACCGCCTCGCCGTTGTCTATCGTGACCTTGACCTGCTTGAGCTTGATGCCGCCCCTGTTGGCGTAATAGAGGGCCTTGGCCGTGTCTATATCCTTTGATCCCTCGATCTTTTCGTACTGCAGTATCTCGACCTTGCACCCCCTGCCGAGCGCCGAATCGAGGACTTCGATATTTACCGGGTCCTTGACGATCTGGCTGCTTATCGGGGGGAGGGCCGAGACTGTGGTCGCCGTCACCGTTTCCATGCCCGGCCTCGGCTTTTTGATCAAAAATCTGTGTTTGCATTTGGGGCAGGTCAGATATTTACCACTATCCTGGATTTTCTCTGGGTTGATATTTCCGGTAAAATCGCACTTTGGACAGTGTATTTCCATATCTCCCTCCAAACGGATATTCTGAAATTTGGCGCCGCTCCTTCCGCTAAGCCAAGAATACGCGGCTTTAGATGTCCCACTTCCTGAAAGCG
>CAZIWT010000002.1:0-73524 GCA_964542895.1 uncultured Thermodesulfobacteriota bacterium | reverse complement strand
ATCTTTTTTAGGGAAAAGATTTCGCCAAGTCTCTATAACCGATTTTCCCCTTTATATTTTCCGCCTTTTTTGATATTAGAAAAAGGGGTAAATAAGTCATCCCAGCCAGAATTTTTGTTATAGGATAAAAAAATGAAAAATCGCTTTAAAATCGGGCATGTAAGAGACCTCGCCGGCTACCTCGATGACCTGATCAACATGAGGCTCTGGGTCAAGGTCCTCCTCGGTATGATCCTTGGGGTCCTCGTGGGATATCTCCTTGGGCCGTCTATGGGGATCGTCTCCCCAAAGACCGCAAGCGCCATAACCGGTTGGGCGGCGTTGCCCGGAAGGCTCTTTCTCGTCCTCATCAAGATGATTGTCATACCGCTGGTCTTCGCCTCGGTCATTTTGGGCATCGCCGAAAACGAGGACATGGACATGCTTAAAAAGCTCGGGCCGAGGATCGTCATCTACTTCATCTTCACCACGATGATCGCCATATCGATCGGCTTCGGATCGGCGCTTATGATAAAGCCGGGCAACTACATAGACTTGAAAGCAATGGAATCGAGGATGGAGATAGACATCAATGACGTCGACACGACAACCGAGCTCGGCGGCGCTGAGAGCCTGCCGGAGACTTTAATCTCCATCATCCCCGACAACCCCCTCGATTCTGCGGTCTCCGGCGAGATGCTCCAGGTTGTTATCTTCGCCATAATCTTCGGCGTAGCGCTGGTCTCCATAAGAAAGACCCAGTCAAAGGCGATGACGGAGCTTCTGAAGTCCCTCCAGGAGGTATGTATGCAGGTGGTGAGGTGGGCGATGCGCCTGGCCCCCCTTGCCGTCTTCGGGCTGATGACCGAGATCACATCGAAGATCGGCCTCGACGTCCTAAAGGGCCTGGGAGTTTACGTCGTCACGGTCCTTATCGGGCTTCTGTTTCTTCTCTTCTTCTATCTCATAATGGTTTTTATCTCGTCCGGCTTAAGGCCGCTTGCCTTTCTCGGCAAAATCAGGGAGGTGCAGCTTCTGGCGTTTTCCACGTCCAGCTCCGCGGCGGTCATGCCCCTCTCGATGGAGACCGCCCAGGAGAAGCTCGGCGTCTCGGAGACGATATCGAAGTTCGTGGTTCCCTTAGGCGCGACCATAAACATGGACGGGACCGCCCTCTACCAGGGGGCGGCGACGGTCTTTCTGGCGCAGGTCTACGGGATCGAGCTCAGCGTGATGTCTCTGGTGCTGGTGATGGTCACCTCAGTGGGAGCTTCCATCGGGACGCCTGGGACGCCCGGTGTGGGTATTATCATACTGGCAACGGTCCTCGCCGGTGTCGGAATTCCCGCGGACGGGATAGCCTTGATCATAGGCGTGGACAGGATCCTCGATATGAGCAGGACGGCGGTAAATGTCACTGGGGACCTGACGGCGTGTCTGGTAATGAAGCGACTCGTCGGTGAGAGGGGTTTTGAAAAAGGGTAGATCTCCTGTCCCTAAAAACTATAAGGAGCCGGTTTTTTTATTTCCTCCCCACCTATAATATCAGTATATTGTATAATTATGCCGTCTCACAAAGCGATATAACAAAAATGTTTTTTAGCGGTGATAAATATTTAGCGGTGAAAAACATGATAGACACCGGATTGAAGGACAGGGTGGTTTTGATAACCGGGGCGAACCACGGCATCGGCGGCGCGACCGCCCTGGAATTTGCGGGGCAGGGCGCAAAGGTCTTTGTTACCTACTTCAGGCGCCCCCTCGAGCCGGAGTTTAAAGACTCCCCCGAAGAGGAGCCGGGTGTGATCCATTATCGAATCCAGCAGACAAAAACGGCGGATGAGGTGATGCGGAAGATCGAAAAGAGGGGAGGAGCGGCGGATGTATGGGAGACCGATCTTTCCGATCCGACGAACATCCCGAAGCTCTTCGACAGGGCGGAGCGATCGCTGGGCCCGGTCGAGATAGTCGTGAACAACGCCGCCTATGGTGAGGCGGATACGTTCGAGCCCGAGTTCCGGTTGAGCGAAGAAGACAGCCATGCGGCCGATTTTCATCTCTTCAACATCACGGCCGAGACCCACGACAGCCATTTTGCCGTAAACAGCAGGGGAACGGCGTTGATGATGGCGGAGTTCGCCCGCCGCCACATAAAGCGCGGCTCCGGCTGGGGAAGGATCATAAACATCAGCGCCGACGGGGCGTCCGGATTCCCGTGCGAGGTCTCCTACGACGCCAGCAAGCACGCAATGGAATCGTACAGCAGGGCCGTCGCGAGAGAGCTCGGCAAGTACGGCATAACTGTAAACGTCATCTCTCCCGGGGCGGTCCAGACGGGCTATATCCCCGCCGAGCTGCAAAAGATGCTCGAGGACGATTATCCACTCAGAAGGATAGGAGAGCCCAAAGATATTGCGGATGTTGTGGTTTTCATGGCCTCCGAGCAGGCGCGGTGGATTACCGGTCAGCTGTTATATGTGGGGGGCGGTAACAGTATGTCGCTATAACTATAGCTATATCTTTAGGCTTTAATGCCCCCTTACAAAACGGTGTCGTCCGATGCCTCTTCTCCTAGTAAATGGCAATTCCAACATCGGGAGCTCTCGAAGCCCCTTCAACGTGAAGGAGCGGGGATTCCCGGCCAATCCCTTTAACTCGAAGCGGTACGTCTCGGGATCGATATCCGGCACCTTCCCTGTCAGGATGACGTAGTAGTTGTCCTTCGGGTTGATGAAATCTTAAAAGCCCGCCAGGCCGATGCTCTTCAGATCGGCCCTACTTTTCCACCTTAACCTTCAACATGGGCCAGTCGCTCCTCCCGTCGTATTTGTCAGGATCATCGTCGATCTGGGAGTTCCCGTTTATGTCGGTCGCCCTGACGTTTACTATGTAGCTCCCCTCCTCCGGAAAAGTCAGCTCCGCCTCCCAGAATATCCAGACGTTGTCAGCATCCATCTTCTCGACGATATCGGCCGTGCTCCAGCTATCGCCGCCGTCAACGCTGAGCTCCACCTTCTCGATCCGGGTGCCCCCGACGAAGGCCGCCCCCCCGATCTTCATCGGCTCGCCGACCTTTGCCGTCGCCTTTTTTACGGGGAAAAATATCGTGCTGTCGACGGCGATCCGCGGCGAGCAGTCCCACCCCCGGTCCTCCCAGTAGTCTTTAATGGGCATATCGATCACCTCGATCTTCGTCACCCAGGCCGGCTGCTTGACGCCGTAGTAGCCGGGATTCAAGATCCTTACCGGGAAGCCGTGAACGGGGGGTACCACCTCGCCGTTCATGTAGAGGGCCGCCAGCACCTTGTTCTCCCTTATCTGCTCCATGGTGTGGGAGGCGTAATAGCCGTCCGCCGCCGTGTACTTCACCCCCGTCGCCTTTTCGCTCAGGCCCAGGCTCACGAGGAAATCGTAGAGGATAAAACCCTTCCAGACCGCCGTGGAGAGGAGGGGCCCTCTGGGGGAGTTCCCGATGCACTCCACCGTCAGTGGAAGCTCCACGGTTGGGAGCTCCCGAAGCTCCTTTAACGTGAAGGAGCGGGGATTCTCGACCAGTCCCGTTACCTCGAGACGGTACGTCTCGGGATCGATCTCAGGCACCTTCCCTATCCGGGTGACGTAGTACTTGTTGTTCGGTGTGATGAAGTCGGGAAAGCCCTCCTCCGCCTTTGTTTTTGCGCAGGCCGCAAGAGTCGAGGCGATGACAATTAAAAGAGCTATTTTAAAATACACTCTCTTTTCCATCGTCTTATCCTCCGTTTTGTTAAAAAACGATTTTCTAAAACCTTAAGGACGATTAGAGACAGCTAAATATAATAATCAATACTATTTAGAAAGAATGAAGCGATAGCCGCAGTCGTAATTGTCGATCGAGTTGAGCCGTCCCCGTCCATATTTCTCCTCCCACCGTCCGGACTTCAGATCGTCCTCGAGGCGCAAGACTCCATACTCAACCTCTTTTTGGTCCGCAAGGGCGAATCCGGACATGCACGCCCTGACCTCCGGGTCGAGGTAGACATTGGGTCTTCGCCAGCCCGCCATCAGGCAGAAATCTGAAAAGTCGTGCGAAAGATCGAACCCGTGGGCCGTGACCTCGCCTCCCGTGATTCCCCTTATTGTGTCACACATCTCCCCGATGGGCGGGAAAATATCATAAGAGCTATCCCAGACGGACGGGAAGTAGTCCGCTATCCACGGCCTTTCTATCTCCCGCGGATCGAAGGTGTAGATAAGGATCGGCCCCCGGCAGACCCTCGCCGTCTCCTCGACGGCCCGCCTCGAATCGTCGAAGTGGTGTAGAGAAAATATCGCTATGATGCCGTCCACGGCGTCATCTCCAAGGGGGATGTTTTCTGCCCTGCCCATGACCCACCGGACATTTTTGTCAGGGACCGCTTGATCGCACATGACCGGCGACGGCTCGACGGCCGCAACCGAAAGACCGCGGCCGCCCAGCGCCCGGCTGTAGTTTCCAGTGCCGGCGCCTATGTCGGCCACCGTGCTTCCGGCAGGCAGATCGAGCAATCGAACAACGGCGTCAACAAACCGTAAGTCCGCCCTTCTGTATTTTGAATAGCCCTTGCCGATTTCATTGTAAACCGGATTTGTCATGATCTTCTTATTTGAAGCCCGTTACTTCATACATCTATCAGGTTTATGCAAGAAAATCACGTTGTCCACCGAAAACAGCCAATCGCCGGAGAATTACAGAAGAGTCGTGAAATAGCATCCCGATATCAAAAGACAGACGATAAAGATTATCACGCCGATCTTTGAAGCTCCGAAGAACGGGAACTGCAAGACCGCCCTGACCAGGTAAAACCCGCCAATAAACAAAATCACCGCACTGCTAAATGTACATAGCGATTCTTTCGTTGATAGTAGAAATGAGAGACCGGCGAAGAAGAGGAGCACATATATCATCATCAAATTTGCCACCTGAAGGATGGCGCGGTTGACGTCGCCCAGGCGGGGTAGCTCCTCGGCCCAGTTGAGCTTGGGATTTTTCCAGAACGTCAAATGATAAAGCGCAAGGAGGACGTTGAAAACGCCCCCGGTTATCAAAAGAGCCTTGTCCATTTTACAGCCTCCACAGTGAATTAAGTTGATATTCGAATAATAAAATCCATTTTTCCTTTACCGATACTGGCATTTAAGCCCATATACTCAATCCTTCATTCGCCGGAACTTGCGGTTCATGGCGAGTATGAAAAGCGTTAAATCGCTTTTGTAGTTGAAAGCGGAAATTCATAAGCTTTGCTACTAATCCCCAAACATCATACCCTCCTCCTCCTATAGAAGAAGACGGTAAGGAGAATCCACAGGCCGAAGAAAACCGGCAGCGAATAGAGTCTGCTCGCCCCTGTGAAGAGGTCGAGGAGGAAGAAGAACGTCCTGTAGCCGAAGATCGTCAGTGCGCTGGCAATCGATATATCGATAGGCTCCTCGATATCGACCTTCTCGATCTCGTCCAGCCAGCCCCTCCCAACAAGGGACTCGAGGTTGTAGATATGAACCACCGGCGAGCACCTCGCGGCGATCCTGATGTCTTCTCTCATGTCCTCCACGTCCAGGTAGTCCTTCATGTAGCTACCGATTCCGGCGGAATTGTCATCGAGGGCAAGGGCGTAAGAGAGGACGTTTGCGCCGCCGGTGCCCAGGCCGGAGTCCTTGAAGAAGCTCCGGTAAAGCATCGAGACGGAGAAGTCGGAGTCTACGTATACGATGTGGAACATCTGGGCGATGGAGGTGTCTCCGTCGAGCCTGTCGTCGATGATGTAGGCGTAGTCGAACGTGGAAACCTCGAAGCCGTCCTCCCGAATTTTCCCGATCGTGTCTGCGTAGATCACCTCCGCCCCGGCATTGAGCTCCGGGTCCCTTCTGCCCAAAAGATATTTCACGGCGCCAGCCATTCCCCCCTCTCTAACCACCTCTTTTAGTTTTTGCACATCGTCGTAAGTCGGCTCCATGTCGAGCATGACGCCCTGGATCTTCAGGTTGTTCTTGTCAACCCACTCCTTGAATCTGTCATACAGGGCGGGGAACTTGTCCGCGTTGTCGGCGGCGAGCCAGTAGCCGTCCTCCATCGGGTGGAGGGGCCAGACCCAGACTTTTACCCCGGCCGAGTTCAGCCGCCTTATAACGGAGACGAACTTCGGATTGTTAAAATCGTCCACCGCCATGGAAACCTCGTACCCGGCATTTTTAAGCTTTCCTATCAACTCGTTCGTGAATAGGCCCTCGACGTCCATGCCGCCGGTGTCCCTCCCCTCCACCTCGAATATCTTGTTTCCGATCTCGGTGAAGATGACCACCCGCGTTAGACTCTTTGGCTCCGGCGGGGATTTCATCTTGACGACCGCCATTGTCCCCGCAAAAAGAACCGAGAGAATAAAGACAAGGAACAGGGTCAACACCGCCAAAAGGGCCGACTTTACAAATTTCATTTACACACCTCCATACCTTATCGACGGACCGATCTGTCCGCCCTTAACGAAAGGGTTTGAAGCGGAATCATCGAGCAATTCAGCTATATGGTGGACGGCCCGCCGCCCGTGCCTACCAGCTTTTTCTTCTTCTGGCTCCTCACGATCAGGACGACTATCACGACGACAAAAACCACGAAGAGGAGAAATATAACCAACATTATTCCTCCGATCCAACCGAATATTTTCCCCACGCCCTTGAGGCCCATCTTCTCGAAGATGTCGGTGTCGTTGATGTAGAAATATCCGTTGACCCTCTCGACGGTGAAGGTGGCCTTCAACCCCGAGACGTTCCAGTTGGGGCCCTCCGCCTTGAACCTTCCGGTCACCTTATAGAGGACACCCGGGGTTATCTCCTCCACCGAGGAGTCGGACAGGTCGGCAAAGTATTCGAGCCTCAATCCGCCGGAAGCGGCCCTGCTGTAGAGCTCTTCCGTTATTGCCTGCTTTCTTGAGGAATCCATGTTGGGGGAGAACAGCTTTACCGTCTCCGGGACGTTCCCGTTGTTGACGTTGGCCGCAAAAGAGCCGATCACCCACTTGACCTGGTCCTTGTCCTGCGGGGTAAGGGGAGCTGCGAATGTGAGGTTAAAGAGCGTTATCGCAAAAATCAGCGCAAGAGCCGCTACGGCGTATCTTCTTGTTTTCATCGTTTTCTCCTGTCTTTTTTAATTCATTGAAATTAAATTTTTCCACACCCTATTAGTCAAAAATTTGTCTTGAAACAAACTATTTTTTTACTTTCGATCCTTTTTTTCCTTTTGCCGCCTCGACCTTCTTCCTGAACTCATCCAGCCACTCCTTCACCCTCGCCTCGTAGCCCCGATCCGTCGGTTGATAATACTCCCTGCCGTCAAGCTCGTCCGGGAGGCGCTTTTGGTCGACCCGGGCGTCCTTAAAGTCGTGGGCGTACTTGTATCCCTTGCCGTAGCCTATCTCCTTCATCAGGCGGGTGGGGGCGTTTCTTATTCCCAGCGGCACCGGCAGGGCGCCGTATTTCTTGACGTCCTGTCTTGCGCGGCTGAAGGCGCTGTAGACGGCGTTGCTCTTGGGGGCGGTGGCGAGGTATATGACCGCCTCCGCCAGGGCCAGCTCCCCCTCCGGCGTCCCGAGGAAGTGGTAGGTCTCCTTCGCGGCGACTGTAACGGATAGGGCCCTCGGGTCGGCGATCCCGATGTCCTCCACCGCCATCCTTATTAGCCTTCTCGCGATGTAAAGGGGCTCCTCCCCACCCTCCAGCATCCTCACGAGCCAGTAGAGGGCGGCGTCCGGGTCGGAGTCCCTGACCGACTTGTGGAGCGCCGAGATGATATTGTAGTGCTCTTCGCCCCCCTTGTCGTACATCAGCGCCCGCTTCTGCATCGCCTCCTCGACGGTTAAGAGGGATACCGTGATCTTGCCGTCCTTTTCGGGCTGTGTGTTCTTGACCGCGATCTCTAATCCTGAGAGCGCGATCCTGGCGTCCCCGTGGGACTGGGAGGCGAGATGATCGATAGCCTCATCGTCAATGACTATCGGCAGATCCCCCAGGCCCCTCTCGGTGTCTCGGATCGCCGCCTCGACGATCGATCTCATCTCTTCGAATTTAAGGGCGGAGAAGACGTAGACGCGGCAGCGGGAGAGGAGCGCCGAGTTTACCTCGAAGGAGGGATTCTCGGTGGTGGCGCCGATCAGGATGATCGTCCCGTCCTCGACGAAAGGTAAAAAGACGTCCTGCTGCGCCTTGTTGAAGCGGTGGATCTCGTCGACGAAGAGGATCGTCCTCAAACCCGAGTACTTCCTGTCCTCCTTCGCCCCGGCCACCACCTCCTTTACGTCCTTTATCCCGGAGGTCACGGCGGAGAAGGATACGAACCTCGCCTCCGTCTTTTCGGCGATGATCCGGGCAATCGTGGTCTTTCCGGTCCCGGGCGGCCCCCAGAAGATCATCGATGCCAGCTCGTCCGCCTCGATGGACCTCCTGAGGAGCTTTCCCTCCCCAAGGATCTCCTCCTGTCCGACGAACTCGCCGAGGTCCCTCGGCCTCATCCTGTCCGCCAGCGGGGCCGACCTTCGCCTCTCTTTTTCCGCCTTGTGCTCGAAGATGTCCATTTACACTTTAATCGTCTTTAATCGCCTATAATCTATATTTTTCGGACGTTTAATTCAAGCCGGAGCCCCTCTAAAACAGATACAGATCCATTTTATTGATTATAGTAGGAAATAGGCACTCTGGCAAGGGATATTCTGAGGGGAGGAGGAGCGGACAGACACGGGGCGGGGCGTCGCAATCGCTGAAACCAACGTTACGGGAGATTTTAGCAAAACCGTCCCTTCATTAGAGAGAAAAAGACATCCAAAGGGATTTCAGGGTGTGAAGTATCATAAGGAACAGATTTACCGCTTCTTCAAAGCAGTTACAGCACCATGTCTCTCCTTCCGATACTCTCAAGGTACTTCGGGTACTCCTCGTACAACGGCTCTATTATCGGCAAGAGCTTCAGTATCTTCGGGATAGGCCCCTTGGCGACTATCTGTTTTGTGGCCAGCGCCTTAACGAGTTTGATCTTCCCGTGCCAGAATTGATGGGCGTCATCGGCGGTCAGGGAGAATGTGGCGACCGGCTCGATGGAGTCGTCGTTTAGAAACACACCGAACTTATCTTCCCTGGAGCTTAAGGTAACGGTCACGTCCGGCTCGCTCCAGACAAACTTGATCACGAGCTCCCTCTCCTTTAAGGCATCGATTATCTTTACAGCCAGCGCGTCACCCTCACCGTATTTTTCAAACACCGCCTTGAAAAATCCCCCGAGTATCTCCTCGCATTCCCCGGCGTCTTTAAAGTAAGGCAAAATATCCTCCTCGATTAATTGTTTTTCTAAAACCCCTTCTTTCATAAAGCCCGGACGCTTTCCGGTTCTAAGTTCACGTCGTTAAAGATCGAGATCGTAGTAGCCCCGGCATATATCAAACCTTCCCAGCTGGGCTCCCCCCTCCCACAGCTGTATTATCTTGCAGTCCCTCCAGTACTTCTCCACGTCGTACTCCCTGACGTAGCCGTAGGAGCCCATGAGCTCCATCGCTTTATTGGTTACGCTTACGGCGACCTCCGCCGCGTAGACCTTCGCCAAAGACGCCCGGCTCAGCTGGGCCGCCGAATGGCGGGGGCCGTATTCCTCGGGGCGGTCGTACTTGTAGGAGGCGGTTACGTAGGCAGATCTTGCGGTCTCTATCCCTATGGCCATGTCCGCTATCATGCCGGCGGCGATGGAGTGCTGCCTGATCGGCTTTCCGGAGAGGCCCACTACCCTCTCCTTGGTGAATTCGAGGACTGCCTCGAACGCCCCCTGGGCGCATCCCACGCTCATGGCGGCGCTCCCGATCCTGCCGATGGTCAGGTTCTGGTGGAGATACTCGGCGTCCCTCCCCGGCCCGGCGAGACGATATTGTTTCGGCACCATGACGCCGTCCAGAAACATGGGACAGTTCCTGTCCGCCTGGAGGCCCGCCTTGTTCTCGAACTTCCCGAACGTGAGGCCCTCGGCGTCGGCGGGGACGTAGATCAGGGCTATCCCCTCATCGCCGAGGGACGGGTCGGTGTTCGCCGTCACGAGGTAGAGGTCGGCTATGCCGGAGTTCGAGGCCCACATCTTCTCGCCGTTTAATACCCAGTGGTCGCCGTCGAGGGCCGCCTTGGTTCCTATCTTTTTCCCGTGGAAGTTCACGTTTTCGATGTCACAGCCCCCGCCTCCCCTGGGGCCTCCAGCCTCCGTCATGCTGAAGCAGCCGAGAACGAGCTCGTCTTCGCAGCACTTTTTTCCGAAGTCGTTGATGATCGCCTCGTTTTTCACCTCAACGGCGGGCAGGAATAGCCATCCGAGGCTGACCCCGAGGCTCACGGCGATGCCCGCGTCGCCCCGGGCTATCTCCTCCAAGGCCGCCGAGAAGGTAAGGGCGGAGCTCATGTCGCTCCCGCCGATATCCTCGGGCCAGATCGCCCTCATAAAACCGAGGTTGGTGAGCCCCTCCAAGATCCCGTGGACAATCACGTGATCCCTGTCTTCGTCTATCTTCTGCCTCACGGGCATGATCACGTCCTCGGTGAAATCCCTCGCCATTTCGATGAGGATTACGTCCTCCTCCCTGTAAAGCTCCTTTAAGATGGCATCTCTATACATGTCGGCATCTCCGCAAAAGAATCCAAAAAAATGATGTTTAAGGAGATTAAACACAATTACAGAGGGTATGTCAACACAAGAATATTTATAGGATTCGACGAGGTCTTGTAGCCGAGCGGCGGAAGATGAAAAGGATGTTAGAGCCGGCGGTTACAATTAAAACAATATTGGGGCGAAGCCCACACCGTCAAGACGGGATACAAAAACCTTGCCCAAGAGGCGAAAATGCGGGAAGCCTCAAGACAAGAATTTCTAATATTAATAGGCGAACTTGGGAGTAATATAAAAAGCGCAGTAGGCGACGTTCGGTATCTTCTCCATGACCTTCCTCTCCAGGTTTTTGGCGACATCCGCGTAATCGGACTCCGGGACCCTGTCGTCGAGGTTTATGTCCGCCGCGATTATCGTCCTCTTCGGGGACTCGCTGATCACGCGGAATCGATGGTAGCTCTTGAGCCCCGGGAAGTCGGAGGCGATCCGGGCGAATTTCTTCTCGAGGGCCTCCGTCTCGGGGGTCTTTTCAACAAGGGGATCGGTATGACACACACTTTCCCCCCCGAACGTCTTTCTCAGCCTACCCTCGCATACCTCCGCTATCTCGTGCATCTTGGCCGGGCCGTATCTCTCCGGGATCTCCGCGTGGAGCGAGATGATGTACATCGACCCGTAGTCGTGGACGATCGTCTCGTGGACATCGTAGACCCCCTCCACACCTCTTGCGGTCTCGCGAATCTTCCGCAATGTCTCGTTGCTCGGCGCCCTGCCCAGAATCGGCACTATCGAGTGTTTTGCGTGGGTGTAGCCGAGGTACAAAAGCCAGGCCGAGACCACGATCCCTATGTAGCCGTCTATCGCCGGGAAATGATACGAATGGCCGATGATAAGGCCTAAAATCACACCAAACGTCATCACCGCCTCGATCACGTGATGGACGGCGTTTGCGTGAATAGCCTCCGACCTTACCCGATCGGCGAGGAAGCGGACAAACTGCGCCAGCAATAGCTTTACTATCATCGTGCCCAGGAGTATCCAGGGAAGCGCCCTAAAGTAGTGTACCTCGTGCGGCTCCACGGCCTGATGGACCGATGTCTCTCCGATATAGATCGCCGAGACGAAGAGGAAGATCGCCATGATCAGGGGCGCTATATGCTCCATCCTCCCGTGGCCAAAGGGGCTCTTCTCGGTGGCGGGGCGTGCTGTCACGTAAAAGGTCACCACAAGGATAATCGAGTTTGCAAGGTGGGAGAGGAGGTGAAAGGCCGTGGCGATTATCGATACGGAGTGCGCCATGAGCCCAAGGACGATCTTCACGACGAATAGGAGAAATATCACGGCGATGGAAAACCAGCCGGATACGAGGCCGTATCTTATCCTGACCCTTTTGTTGTCCGTATCGTTGAAATCCCTGATGAAGCCACTCGCGATTTTTTGGTTCAGCCAGTTGAGCATATTTTTTATCTCCGCCCCAAAAAAATATTACGGTTTGACACCCGAAAAGAATATCTGCGCCAAAAATCCCGCGAGGGGCGGGAAGAAGAACGAGCAGACGATGCGGACTCCGGTGAACTTCCAGCCCATTATGCCCACCTCGAGGGGAAGCCTCGCGACCGCCCATATCGACCACGCGGTGAGAAAAGCCACCATCGTCCCCATGCCGGCACCGGCCCTGAGGAGGCCCGCGGCGATGGGCATACTGACGTAAGGTCCCCCGGGGGTTATCGCCCCGGCCAGAGTACCGATCACTATCCCCCTAAATCCTGACTCCCCCCCCACCCATGTGGCGACTAAATCATGGGGCAACAGCACGCGGATTATCCCGGCGATAATGAAGGCGAAAACCAAGAGGGGCACAATCTCCAAGAACATCATCGCCCCGCCCGATAATGCCTCCATATGCTGACCCTTCTTGTACGCAACAACGAGGAGGATAAGGGCAAGCACACCCATTATTATTGTTGGAACCAGCATGTTCATCTTGTTTTCCTTTTTGTTCATTTTTTTCTCTACTCTTTACTTGATATTACAAGTTTGCAAGTTAGCACGTTTGCATGATTAATATGACCGTCCGAAGAAGTAATATTTTACCTGACGTTTATTATACTTTTAGCACCTTCGTTCTGTCAAGGCTATAAGCTTAAACCAACCTTTTGAAACTATTAGAATAGACGCTGTATTAATTCTATCGAGCAATGTAATCGGGGAGACCAGCGGGGAGACGGGAAGGTATAATCTTACTGGAAGCGATAATCTAATTTTTACAGGCTGTTTTACGCCTAAAATAGTACGCCTAAAAAAGGGGGTCGCGAAAATCCGCGGCCCCCTTGAAATCATTGGTAGGCGGAGCAGGGCTTGAACCTGCGACCCCCGGCTTGTAAGGCCGGTGCTCTCCCAACTGAGCTATCCGCCCAAATGTGTTATTGTTGAAAGACTTTATATTTTTTCACTTCCCCCGGGATTTGTCAAGACAAAAAGCTTTTGTGACGGTGGATTGTCCAACACGATACCCTTTTGCCCCTCTTTCGCCGTCTTTCGATATTGCCCCCTCCTGGTTGACCATTAAGTAAAACGGGGGGTCACCCCCCCGTTGAACGTTGATATTATCTTTAATTCTCTATCCCCGAGTCTACTATTGAGAATCCCACCCCAGGAAGCCTTGACATTTCCCACGCATGGCGGCATCCAAAGTATCCTGCCTTGCCGTTGACCGATTCACATCTTTAATTCGATCCCTAATGGGTCGATTCCAGCTGGATCCCCGTCGGCTGCCGTTCCTGCTCCCTCAGAAATTCCCTCTCCTTCTCCTCCTTGTTCTTTCTGAAGAACTCCTCGTGGTTATCTATAGCCAGAGCCTTGCTGATTACGCTGTCCATGTGGTCCGCCATGGTGATCTTCAGTGATTTCTTGATCCTGTCCGGGATATCCTCGAGGTCCTTTTCGTTGTCCTGTGGAATTATTACCTCCTTTATGCCGCCCCTGTTGGCCGCAAGGAGCTTCTCCTTGAGGCCGCCGATGGGAAGAACCCTTCCCCTAAGGGTGATCTCTCCGGTCATGGCTATGTCCCTTCTGACCTTGAGCTTTGCGAGGGCAGACGCGATGGCCGTGGCGATGGTGATTCCGGCGGACGGCCCGTCCTTGGGAATCGCGCCCTCCGGCACGTGGACGTGGAGATCGACGTTCTGGTAGAAGCCCCTGTCGAGCCCCAGCTCCTCCGCCCTGCCCCTGATGTAGCTCATGGCGGCCTGGGCGCTTTCCTGCATTACCTCCCCCAGCTTACCGGTGATGGTAAGCTTTCCCTTGCCCGGTACCACGGTGACCTCGATTGTAAGGAGCTCTCCGCCGACCTCGGTCCATGCCATACCGGTGGCGATCCCGATGCGGTCCACATCCTCGACCTTCCCGTAACGGTAGCGGGGGATGCCGAGGTATTTCCTTACCTTCGTGGGAGTTATCTTTATGGAATGCTCCCTTCCGTATTTCACGACGTCCTTCGCCACCTTTCTGCATATGGAGCCGATCTCCCTCTCGAGGTTCCTGACTCCGCTCTCCCTGGTGTATTTCCTGATGACCTCGAGTAAGGCCTTGTCGGTGAATGCTATGTTATTCTTGTCGAGGCCGTTCTCGTCGCGCTGCTTCTTTACCAGAAACTGCTGGGCGATATGGAGCTTCTCTATCTCGGTGTAGCTGTCTATCTGAATGATCTCCATCCTGTCCTGCAGAGGTTTCGGTATGTTGTACAGGACGTTTGCCGTCGTGATGAACATCACCTTCGAGAGATCGTAGTCGAGATCAAGGTAGTGGTCGTTGAACGTGAAGTTCTGCTCCGGGTCGAGCACCTCGAGGAGCGCCGCCGAGGGGTCCCCGCGAAAATCGGTGCTCATCTTGTCGACCTCGTCCATGAGGTATACAGGGTTTGACGACTTCGATTTCTTCAGGTACTGGATGATCTTTCCGGGAAGGGCCCCGATGTAGGTGCGCCTGTGTCCCCTGATCTCCGCCTCGTCGCGAACGCCGCCGAGGGAGAGCCTCACGAAGTTTCTGCCGGTGGCCCTTGCGATGGACCTGCCGAGGGATGTCTTTCCCACCCCGGGAGGCCCCACCAGACAGAGGATCGGCCCCTTCATGTCTTTCTTCAGCTGTTTTACCGCGAGGTATTCGAGGATACGCTCCTTCGGTTTTTTCAGTCCGTAGTGGTCTTCGTCCAGAATCCTCGTCGCCTCGTCTATATCGAGCTTGTCCTCGGTGTACTCGTTCCAGGGGAGCGCCAGTATCCAGTCGAGGTAGTTTCTGATCACCGTTGCCTCTGCGCTCATGGGAGACATCATCTTGAGCTTCTTGACCTCTTTGTCGGCCCGCTCCAGTGCCTCCGGTGACAGCTTCTTCTTCTTTATCTTGTCTTCGAGCTCCTTGACCTCCGCCTTGAACTCGTCCTTTTCCCCCAGCTCCTTCTGGATGGCCCTCATCTGCTCGTTGAGATAGTACTCCTTCTGGGTTCGCTCCATCTGTTTCTTGACCCGGTTTTTGATGCGCCTCTCTATCTGCAGTATCTCGATCTCGCTCTGCATATAGGAATATACTTTTTCGAGCCTCTTGGATGGATCTTCTATATCGAGGACCTGCTGCTTCTCCTCTAACTTCAGGTTTAGGTGCGTCACGATGGTGTCGGCAAGCCTCGAGGGTTCCGTAATGGAGGCGACGCTCATGATCATCTCGGGGGGTATCTTCTTGTTGAGCTTGGCGTACGTCTCGAACGTGCTGTTTATGGATCGGATCAGCGCCTCGATTTCGGGGGTTACAAAGTCGTTCTCCTTTATATACTCAACGTCGACCAAGAAGAAATCTTCGTTCGGGATATAGTTCTTGACCTTTGCCCGCTGTTTACCCTCAACGAGGACCTTAACGGTTCCGTCCGGAAGCCTCAACAGCTGGATGATCGACCCGATGGTTCCAATCCGATATATCTGATCCGGGGTCGGGTCGTCCGTCTTGGCATTCAGCTGTGCGGATAACAGTATGCTTTTATCGGATGCCATTGCCGTCTCCAGGGCGTTGATCGATTTCTTCCTCCCCACAAAGAGGGGAACCACCATGTGGGGAAAGATAATGATATCCCTGAGCGGCAGAAGAGGAAGTATATTGTCACCCATCTCAAAGATCCCATCTTCCTTATCGTTTTTAAAAAACATCTATTTTAATCTCCTTTTTTCTTGAGAATTCAAATGGTTTAAATGACTCCAATTGTAAAGGATAGATCAACCAACGGAAATCACGCCGATTTCTCATATAGTATTATCGGGTTTTCCTTATTCAAAACGACTTCCTCGTTGATAATGCACTCCTTTATATTTTTTTGTGAGGGTATCTCGTACATGATGTCGACCATGATGTTTTCCATAATCGATCGAAGCCCCCTCGCCCCGGAGCCCCTCTCCATTGCCAGCTTTGATATCGCCGAGAGGGAGTCGTCGGTGAACTTGAGCTTGACCTTTTCAAGCTCGAACAGCTTCTGATACTGCTTGACCAGGGCGTTTTTCGGCTCCTGCAATATTTTGATCAACGACTCCTCGGAGAGCTCCGTGAGCGTGGCTATGGCCGGAAGCCTCCCGGCGAACTCCGGTATGAGTCCGTATTTTATGAGATCTTCCGGCTGGACGTTGGCCAGAAGCTCGCCCAGGTCCCTCTCTTTTTTTGTCTTTATCTCGGCCGAAAAACCGAGGGACTTGGAGTGAATCCTCCTCTCCACGATCTTTTCCAGTCCGGTAAAGGCCCCGCCGCATATAAAGAGGATGTTTGTCGTATCTACGGGGAGAAACTCCTGCTGGGGATGCTTCCTTCCGCCCTTCGGCGGGACGTTCGCGATGGTCCCCTCGATGATCTTCAAAAGGGCCTGCTGCACTCCCTCTCCGGATACGTCCCTCGTAATGGAGGGGTTGTCGCTCTTTTTGGAGATCTTGTCCACCTCGTCGATGTAGATGATCCCCTTGGAAGCCTTTTCGATGTCGTAGTCCGCCGTCTGGAGGAGGTTCAATATAATATTCTCCACGTCCTCGCCGACGTATCCCGCCTCAGTAAGGCTCGTCGCATCGGCTATCGTGAAGGGGACGTTCAGAAACTTCGCCAGCGTCTGGGCGAGAAGCGTCTTGCCGGACCCGGTGGGGCCGAGAAGTAGAATGTTGCTCTTCTGAAGCTCCACGTCGCTCCCCTTGGTGTCCGTCTCTATCCTCTTGTAGTGGTTGTGAACGGCAACGGCGAGGATCTTCTTGGCCCTCTGCTGACCCACCACATACTCGTCCAGGAAGGCTTTGATCTCAACCGGCTTCGGTATATCCGCGCTTGTCTTTGTAAGCTCCTCCCTCTCGTATTCCTCGGCGATGATGTCGTTGCAGAGCTCAACGCACTCGTCACAGATAAAGCTCGTGGGGCCGGCTATCAGCTTTTTGACATCCCTCTGGCTCTTTCCGCAGAATGAGCAGATCATGCCGCCGTTTTTCTCTTTTCCTTTATGTTCGTTCATTTTAATCCTTTCGGATTCAACCCTGATTGATCCCGGTATCTAATTCAATTTTAAAAAAACTTTGATATTTTTTTCACCTTCACCATCACCCTATTGTCACTCTATTGTCAATATTGCCTTGATATCAATATTATTAGTTGATATATAAACATACCTACCGGCCAACCTCTATACCCTTTTCGCCATCCACAGCCTATCATCTCCTCCCTCTCCCCACATAAATTCTGCTCCAACCCCCCGATCTTACTTGCGCACCGTGATGACATCGTCGACGATACCGTACTCCTTTGCCTGTTGACCGCTCATGAAAAAGTCGCGGTCGGTGTCTACATTTATTTTCTCCGGATCCTGGCCGGTGTGTTTTACGAGGATGTTGTTGAGCTCCTCCTTCATCCTCAATATCTCCCTCGCCTGGATGTCGATATCCGATGCCTGCCCCTGAAATCCCCCCATCGGCTGGTGAATCAGGATCCTCGAGTGGGGGAGGGCGAGCCGCTTTCCCTTCGTGCCGGCGGACAGGATGAGCGCGCCCATCGATGCGGCCTGACCTACGCAGATCGTGGAGACGCTCGGCTTCACAAACTGCATGGTGTCGTAGATGGCAAGCCCCGCCGTCACTATTCCCCCGGGGGAGTTGATGTAGATGGAGATGTCCTTGTCCGGTTCATCCGCCTCGAGAAAGAGCATCTGGGCGATCACGATATTCGCGATCTCGTCGTTGATGGTCGAGCCGAGGAAGATGATCCTGTCTTTTAAGAGCCTCGAATAAATATCGAAGGCCCTCTCTCCCCTCCCGTCCTGTTCCACAACTATAGGTATCAGCGGCATCTCTTGTATCCCCGAAATATCTTACAATACTATCTTACTTACAACTTACAGATATATGAATAAAATCCGATATCCAATCCTCTCAGCCCCTCACCACTTCCACACTGCTCCACCTTATAAAATTCGTCCCAACCCCTATAAAAATTGCCCAACCCCCTCAGTTTTTTACCACTCCCACACCGTTCAATCCCATAATATTGCCCCAGCCCCCTTTAAATTTCCTGCCCGCCACCCTCTTCCGACTTGATTTTCTTCACCTCTTTTATTTTAACAATCTTTGCGAGAAAATCAAGGGTTTTTTCCGAGCGAACCACGTAGATCAGCTCCCCCCAGGCGTTGTTTTGGTCGTAGCTGCCCTTAAGCTCCTCGTAGTTCATCCCGGAGCGCTCCGCGTCCTCCTTCAGTCTCTCTTCCGCCTCCTCCTTTGTCGCCTCGATACCCTCCGCCTTGGCTATCTCCTCAATTATGAACCTCGCCTTCACGTCGAAGACGGCCTGGGGATTTACCATCTCCATCAGCTTTTTCGGGTCGCCCCCCAGGGCGTCCAGGGACATCCCCTGGCTTCTCAGCCTCATCTCGGTGTTCCTGACAAGATCGACGCTCCTCGACTCCACGAGGGCGTCCGGGACCTCGAAGGGATTCAGCTCGATGAGCTTTGTCATTATCCTCTTCTCGAAATCGTCCTTGACCCTATTCTCCTCCTTTTCCGTGAGCCTCTTTCCGACATCCTCCGTCAGCTCCTTCAGCGACTCGAAACTACCCAAATCCTTTGCGAACTCGTCGTCTATCTTCGGTACCTTCTTTACCTTTATCTCCTTGACCGTGACGTCGAACTTCACCTTTTTACCCTTGAAGATGTCCATCCTGTGGTCTTCCGGGAAGTCGATCTCAAAATCCAGCTCCTCGTCCTTTTTGCCTCCGATAATCTTTTTGTCGAACTCCTCCCCCAGAAGCCCCGCCCCTATCTCCAGGGGGTAGTTTTCCAGCTGGCCCCCCTCTATCGGCTCACCCTCCGATGAGGCCTTGAAGTCGACCATTACCACATCGTCCTTCTTAACGGGGCGGTTCTTCTCCTCCGTCTCCAGCGTGGCGTTGGAGTTGGCGAAGTTTTTTATCACGTCGTCGATCTCCTTTTTGGAGACCGCGACCTTCTCCCTTTCTATCTCGAGGTCTTTGTAGCCCGTTGCCTTAACCTCCGGCATGATCTCCACGGTCGCAGTGTAGGCGAACTCCTCATCCTCCTTCGCCCCTTTGGTGTCCACCTCGGGATACGTGATCGGGTTTATATTTACCTCGGTGAGGGCGTCCGGGTAGGTGCTCTTGAAGAGGTTTTCCGTGGCGTCCGCCTCCACCTGCTCCTTGAACTGCTGCTTCAGAATATGGAGGGGGACCTTCCCGGGCCTGAACCCCTTTACCTTGGCCTTTTTGCCGAGCGATTTGTAAGACCTTTCGAACTCCTCGTTCACGGCGTCCTTCTTGACGGTGACCGAGATTTTTTTCTTGACCGGGCTTATTTCTTCAACGCTTACCTTCATTAAGTCAGCTCCTACGACACTGTTTGAATTATGGCTATTATTGCTAAAAAATTGAATAAGGTGGGTTGTTTGGTGCGAGAGGGGGGACTTGAACCCCCACGGAAATTATCCACTGGATCCTAAATCCAGCGCGTCTACCAATTCCGCCACTCTCGCTTTGTTGCGAGAGGTGAGACCATCCGCCGATTATAAGAATTTTCAAAAGTGGTGGGCTATCTAGGGATCGAACCTAGGACCTACTGATTAAGAGTCAGTTGCTCTACCAATTGAGCTAATAGCCCACGCCACTATGTTTGATATTTCCAAAACTTGAACGTATAAAGTAACATCCCCTTCCTTTTTTGTCAAGGGATTTTGTTCCTTTCTCGGCTTCTTGGTTTCCGTCTTGAAGGATTTGTTTAAATAGTAGGTGATTTGGATTATTTTTTGTTATGCCCGTTTTCTACTAATTTGACTGCTCCCAAAATAACGTCTTTCTCATGAATAAGGTTATAATCCTCAAGAATTTTCAGCGCTTCATTGAAATATTTCTGTGCCTCTTCTTTCTTTCCTTTTATACCGTAGACAATCCCAATTTTTGCGAGGTCGGCCGCCTCACCCTTTTTATACTCGATTTCCTGGTGGATATTTAGAGCCTTCTCAAAATGTTTCAATGCCTTCTTCAAGTTCCCTTTGGTCATGTAGACAATACCGATGTTTCCGAGGTCATATGCCTCTCCCCGCTTGTGCCCGATCTCCCGATAAATTGCTACAGCTTCTTCTAAGTACTTAAGAGCTCTTTTCAGATCTCTCATATCGCTGTAGACATTCCCTATGCCTCCAAGGTTATCTGCTTCTCCCTTCCTATAACCGATCTCCTGGTCTATATTCAGAGCATCTTCGTAGTGCTCCAATGCTTTTTTCAGGTTTCCCATATTCTTGTAGACACGCCCGATGTTAAACAAGCCGATTGCCTCTCCATGTCTATTCCCGATTTTTCGGCATATTGACAGGGACTCCTTATATTGTTTCAATGCACCCCGTAGGTCTCCTTTATGCTTGTAGACAAGCCCGATGTTTCCGAGAGTGCTAGCTTCGATATTTCTATCTTTAATCTCCTTCGAAATGTGTTGTGCTTCTATTAGATTTTTTTCGGCAAGATCCAACTTATCCATATGGAATTCTAAAAGACCAATATTATTAAGACATGCTGCTATAGCCCATTTATTGGAAGTAATTCTCGCCTTTTTAAGAGCCATGTTACAGTAGTTAAGTGCCTCAGAATAGTTACTAAATTCGTATTCTGTATTACCAAGCCTGATGAGTAATTCGATGTCGAAGAGCTCTATTAGTTTCTGTTTGCTTATAGATTGAACCAGCGAAACGATCCTTTGGCGTTTTTCTTCAGTTATTACAGGTTGTAATTCTGGAACCAAAACGATTGGAACCGGTTTAATTTCTTTCTTCAACGTTTCTATTAATCTATCGGTCTCTTGAGTTTGGTGTTTTTTTGACAACCTATACAGAATTAATGCAATTAATCCGCCTATCAAAACGGGGAGAGCCAAGAACAAGAGTATTTGTTCCCGAAATGCTAGTTCCATGATATTAAAAATCTCAGATTTTAAGAAAATATCATATTACTATCGTTTATACAAACCACAAAAAACCGGCTCCGAAAAACCCCAACGAGATTTCTAAAACAACCCCCTGAACCTGGCATATCTCGCCATGGCCGCCAGGGCCGCAGAAGCCCGCTCCGGCGTGGAGTAGATCGGTATCCCCTTCTCGATCATCTTCGCAACGGCCGGCTCCTCCCTGCCGGTAAAGGAGGCCGTTACCACGGGGATGTCGAAGGACTTTATTATCCCGTTGAACTCCTCGATCACCTGATCAATATATTTGTAATAGCCGAGTCGCAGGTCGTCCTGTGCTATCCCCAGGATCTCGAATTTCTTGTCGAAGTTGGTCCCGCCGAAGACGCCGTAAAAGAGGATGGAATCCACCTCCCCGCTCTCTATAACCATCTTCGTAATGTCGATGAACTGCTTTTTGATGTCAAAGTCCATCGTCATATCGACCGGGTTTCCCACCTGGGCCGTGTGGATGCTTATCTCCCTGAGTTTTTTCTGAAACGGTTTCGAGAACTCCGGCACACTGAGCCCCAGCCTCACAGCGGCATCCACCATGGAGACCCCCGGCCCCCCGGAGTTGGTGATGACGGCGGCGCGGCTCCCCTTCGGCAGCGGCTGGAGGGAGAGGGCGTGGACGAAGTCGAAGAGCTCCTGGACGTCTTTTGCCCTTATCACGCCCGTCTGGGCGAAGACCGCGTCGATGACGAGGTCGGGGGTCGCCACGGCTCCTGTGTGGGACTTCCCGGCCCTGGAGCCCGCCTCCGTCCCGCCGACGTATAGGGCGACCAGAGGCTTCTTTGCAGTTAAGGCGCGGGCCGCCTCGATGAACTTCTCCCCGTCCCCTATCCCCTCGATGTACGCGGCGACGGCGTTTGTTTTGTCATCTTCGACGAAATAGGCCAGGCAGTCGGCGATGTCTATGTCGGTCTGGTTGCCCACGCTTATCGCGCCGGAGAGGTTTATTCCCCTCCTGTAGAAATAGGGGAGCGGCTGTGTGATGTAGCTCCCGCTCTGTGAGACGAGCCCAACCCCGCCGGGGACCCCCTCGTAGTAGAACATGGAGCAGTCGAGGTCGTTGTGGGTGTTGATGATCCCGATGCAGTTCGGGCCGGTAAACCGGATGCCGAGCTCCCTCGCGGTCTTTAAAAGCTCCTCCTCGAGCTTTGCCCCCTCTTTTCCCATCTCCTTGTATCCCGCCGTTATGACAACGACGCTCTTTATCCCCTTCTCGGCGCACTCTTTCAGTATTTTGGGGACGATCCTGTTGGAGACAACGATAACGGCAAGGTCCACATCCCCGGGGATATCCACGACACTCCGGTATGCCTTGAGCCCCAGGGCGATATCCTCCTTCGGGTGGATCGGGTAGACCTCCCCCTTGTATCCGCTGGAGAGTATTGTGGCCAGGAGGTTCGTGGCGGGATTCATAAAGCTGTTGGACGCCCCCACCACGGCCAGGGACTTCGCGTTCAAAATTTTTTTCAGCGCCTTGGCGCTCTCTTCAAGTTCAGCTCTCACTTTCATCACCATTAAATCGATTTCAGTTCCACTATAACATTTTAAAGAATTATACTTTTATTGAGGCTCCTTTGTCAACGATAGGGTGGTTTTTTTGGGGGCTTAAAGAGGTTTTGGTGTAGAGTCAAAATAAAAGCACAAATTACCGCTCGATTCTGATAGTATTGAGATATTAGTGGGCAACTCGTAATGTTTAATGGAGGTTCCGGTTGGCTCTATCTCTAAGTGCAAGCGAGATAATCGGGCTCGCCCTGGCAAGCCGATGGGCTTGGGGAGGGAACACCCCGGCGCCCACCCCGCAAATTGAGAGGCTTCCGAAAGACCTCGTTCCCTTTACCGTGGACAAGGGCTCCCTCGGGATACTGATCTCTGCCCTGACCGACTGGGGGCTCCTCTCCCTTATCGACGAGGCGGAGTTTGAGAGGGCCAGGACGACGCTTGCCCGTACGGAGTTGTTGAACATGGCGATGAAGCGGGAGCTCGAGGCGATATTCAAGCTGTTCAATGATGGGGGGATAAACGCGGTCCTCATCAAGGGTCACGACATCATCAACCGCTACTACAACGATTTCAGGATAAGGCCCACCACCGACGCCGATATTCTGGTCTATCGATGCGACATTAGGAAGGCATCCGAGATATTGAGAGGGGCGGGGTACGAGCCGTTTACGACCGAACCCGGGGGGGAAATCCCGGCCCACTGGTCGAAAGGTTCTCTTTACTTTGACCTCCACACAGAGATAATCGACGAGGGGAGGATAAGGGCGAGAGAGTATCTCCCGACCCTATCCACAGACGAGATATTCGCGTCGGCCGAAAAAGTTAAAATAGGGGACGCCGATTACCTTTCTCCCAATCCCTACCACACAATAATAATCTCGGCCCAACACGCCCTGAAACACTCCTATCTTATGAACTACTGGTTTATGGATGTGGGGAGGGTGATCGAATGCCTCGGCGACAGGTTTTCCACCGATCTCCTCTTTGAGATGATAGCCTCCGGCAAATTGTCAAAGGTCGTCGGGAAGATGCTCTGGATCATAACGGAGCGGTTCGGTTTTCCCCTAAAGCCAAACGAAGTCTCCGGTTTCAGGCCCGGCCCAATCGAGAGGAGGCTGATATCGGCGGCGATCGGGAGCAGGCGCTCCCTCCAGTTCGGCGATATCCTATTGGGCTTAGATATTGACAATTCAAGAAAAAAGTTCTATTATTATAATGAGTTGCTTTTCCCCGAAAGAAGTATTCTTTTTAGGGAGCAGGGAAGGGTTGCGGATCGTGGGGAAATGGTAAAACTCTATTTTTTGAGAACGATCCACCTCCTGAAATCTCTCTTCGGCATCTTTTTTCGCAGGAAAGGGTAATGCCGCCCATTTTAAGGCAAGCAATAGATTTCATCAGAAACAAAAGCGCAAAAAATCCGAGGGTACCGAAACCACCGCCGGTTAGCGGGGGCACCATATTCAAAAAAGGTCCCCACATACTCTCGGTCGAGTTTGAGGGTGGAGAGGGCCTCCTCTTCGATTCGGAGAGAAGGACTTCCATCTTGATCAACGAAACGGCTTCAAAGGTCTACTCGAAAACGAACGGGAAGATCGACGTAAACGGGGTATCGAGGATCATAGGGGAGATGTACGGCGAGGAGTTCGATACGGTTTTTAAGGACGTAAAAAGGATATACGTTGAATTCTTCAAAAAGGGAGTCGTAGTAAATGGGAAACAATAAAACTAACTACCCCTCGATAAAGGACGATATCGTCCTTCGGGAGGAGGACGACGGTGCGTTTCTCTTCGATCCGATACAGGACACTCTTCAGGCGTTGAACGAGACCGGGGTCTTGGTCTTCAAGGAGCTGAACGGCAAGAACAGCATCGACCACATCGTAAAGAAGGTGTTGACTCAATACACGGAGGTCGAATCGGACGCTGTAAAAAAAGACGTGGAGGAGTTCATCGAGCAGATAAAGGCGCGGGGCTTCCTCTCCGAATAGTATTTTTCCTCCAAGAATGTAAAATAGGGGCTTTATCCAATGGAAACAGACAGTATGGGAAGGGGCATTGCGGCGGGCGAGACTTCCGACACTTTAGATATATCCTATACCCCGCAGATACCGAAGACACCGATGTCCCTCTTTGTCTCGATTACGTCGAGGTGCAACCAGGCGTGCAAGCACTGCGCTGTCTACTCGGACGGCTTCAGTTACGGCCCGGACCTCACGACCGAACAGTGGCTCGATTTTATCGACGAGATAAAGAGGCTCAAGATCTTGAGGGTAAAGATAAGCGGGGGGGAGCCTTTCGTCCGGGAGGATTTCTACGATATCTTGGACGCCTTTTACAGCAAGCCCTTGAGAATTTCCCTGAACACTAATGCCACATTGATAGACGAAGGAGCTGCCAAGAGGCTCACCAAGTACATCAGGAAGATGGACGACATAATGGTCAGCCTCGACGGGGCGGGACCAAGCTCCCACGACCTTTTGAGGGGAAGCGGGGCCTTCAAGGCGGCCCTTAACGGGATAAAGCATCTCATACGATTCGGGCACGATGTCAGCGCCTACTGCACCGTAACCCGGCTCAATTTCAGGGAACTGAAGGCCATAGCGGAGCTGGCGGCAGACACGGGTATTTCGAGCGTAAAGTTCAACTACCTGTTATACGAGGGGCGGGGACTGAAATATATGGAGGAGCTTAAGCTCGACGCCGTCGAGATAAAAAGGATTGTCGAGGAGTTAAAGGAGATAAGGTGTGATTACCCGTTTATCTCCGGGACTTTTTTCGAGATGGACGAGATTTTCGAGGGGATAAGAAACATCAATCCTGATAACCTCAAGAATTACGATCCGAACACGCACTTCCTCTCCGGCTGCGGTGCCTTAAAAAACCAGTGCGCCATAAGACCGGACGGCTGGGCGGTCCCCTGCGACCGCCTCCCGGAGATCACGGCCGGAAATATCCTCGACACCCCCCTCGATATTATCTGGAGGGAGTCCGAGACCTTTGTGGAGTTCAGAAAGAGATTCACGACCCCGGTGACAAGCCTTTCTACCTGCAGAGATTGCCGATACGCTCCCATGTGCACCGCCGGGTGCCCCGCCTCGGCGTATTCCGCCTACGGGACGATGCTCGCCAGGGATCCGTTCTGCTGTTACAAGCTTTACACCGAGGAGCTCGAGAATGGAATCGGATGAAAAACCGAGCTATCGATTGAATTCGGCCTATCTGTACCTGACCTCGGGCTGTAACCTTAAGTGCTCCCACTGCTGGCTGACCCCGAGCTTCGTGCCGGAGACCGAAGATGCCCCCGACGGAATAACGGCTGACGACGTAAGGAAGATCATAAAAGAGGGAAGGCCGATAGGCCTTTTCAACATAAAGCTCACCGGGGGAGAGCCGTTTATCAACAGGGAGATATTCGAGATAATCGAGGTAATATCGTCGGAAGAGCTCGTGATGGATATCGAGACAAATGGGACCCTGATAGACGAAAATACGGCGGCCTTCTTGAAGCGGAGCAATGCATCCTCGATAAGCGTCAGCATCGACAGCATCAACCCCAAGTTTCACGACTCCTTTCGCGGCGTTGAGGGTTCGTGGGATGATGCGGTTACGGGCGTCGAGAATATGGTGAGCCAGGGATTGAGGGTACAGATCATCATGAGCCTGATAGGGGACAACTCCGGGGATATCGAGGGGGTTGTCGACATGGCAAAGCGCCTCAACGCCAACTCGGTCAAGTTCAACCCGGTGATGCCTATAGGGAGGGGAGGGAAATTGACGGAAGGGGGAAAGACGGTCCCTGTCGATGAGCTTATCAGGTTATCTTCGTGGGTGGAAAACGATCTGAAGGAGAAGTACGATATCCAGACCTACTTCACCATACCATCGGCCTTCAAAAAGATAGACTCCTTTTTCAATGGGAACAACGCCCAGTGTCACATCCTCAACATAATCGGCATAATCGCATCCGGGCACATATCCATCTGCGGGATAGGAAAGGAGGTGCCGGAACTCGTTATAGGAAATATAAGGGAGGACAATCTTGAAGAGTTGTGGAGAAAAAGCCCTGTCTTGTCGGAATTGAGGAGGATTGTGCCCGACAACATGAAGGGTATCTGCGGGAGGTGTATCTTGAAGGGATTGTGCCTCGGTTCGTGCAGGGCGAACGCCTACGTGCTTCACGGGGATCTCTCCGCTCCTGACCGCATCTGCCAGGAGGCGTACGAGATGGGCATCTTCCCGGAGACGAGAATTATATGAGGAATGATAATCGAGATCGGAGGATTAGCTTTAAAGGTTGATATCAAATACTATGGTTTCAGACGGATTTAAGGGAATATAAGAAAGACCTTTGAGAATTTCACATTAAAAGATCGAAAATACGATTTTAAATAGATAGGAAGCGTCTCCCGTTTTTAATATAATTCAAGGACTTATAACGGTCGTTTCATCTAACGACCTTCATTTTAAACTAACTTTTTTTTGATTTTAACATTCGGGGAAACTCCATGACAAAGAAGAAATATGAGCCACCGAAGATTATCGATATGAATGTGGATTACGTTCAGGCGCTGGGGCAGACGGTTACACCCGGACAGTGTAACACCGGGCCGTCTGCGGAAACGATGTGTCAGTTCGGTAATATGGCCTATGGGGGAAAGTGCCAATCCGGTAGCTCCGCGGGTGCCCGCTGCCAGGCGGGGGGCGATCCCAGCGGAGCCGGCGGGAAGTGTCAGAGCGGCGGTATGGCCTTCGGAGGTATGTGTAAGGCGGGTACAACGGCCTTCGGCGGCAGGTGCGATTCGGGGACCATCCCTGCCGGGAGCTGCACCACGGGATCTGTGCCAAGCTGATTTCATCAAAATTAAATTTTCGTTCAATTAGTTGGGCAATGAGATTTTGAAGACTATTTTAGTGTTTGAAAATTGGAATGATCTCGATTAATATCGATATAGGAGGGGTAAAACTCGAAATAACTTATAAAGGCGAAGATGATAACCGGTTTATGGAGGCCATAACCAAGAAGTTTTCGGATTACATATTATCTAACAGAGAAGAAAGATTCCCCCTTGTCATACAAGAATGGAGTGATGTCCCTTTAAAAAGCCTCTTTAACGGAGATGAGATCAGGGCTTTAGAAAATTATTTCCTCAGAGTAGAGAAGAGGTTCCCTTTCGGTCAACTCCCCTTCGGCTGGAAAAGGGGAAGTAGTAGAATGGGACGTGTAAAGTCGAAGGATAATGTGGAGTCTCAAGGATTTCCGTATCTAACACCACTACTTAAAAAGGACAGGATAGCAGTCCTACACCACAACTCATTTCTCCTGTTAATCAATTATGATAGACCCTCGGGAGAGGTTTTTTTATTAAAAAGTGGCTTTTTCGACGACGCCTCTACCATATCCCTTGCTGTTCAGGCGACGGTCGGGCTTTTCGCCCCGCTGTACGGAGGTATGATGCTTCACGCCTGTTCGGCGGAAATCAATGGCGGGGGATATATCTTTTTCGGGGGATCCGGAGCGGGAAAGAGCACCATCGCCGATCTCATAGGGAAGGATAGGCTCCTGGCCGACGACGGCTCTCTCTTATTTCGGCGGGGGAGGTGCTACTATACGATGCCGTCCCCATTTACCCAGGTGTCAAGCAGAAAAAACTGTGGGGAGACTGTTTCAGCGAAGAGATTCTTCTTCCTGATAAAGGATGAAGATGATTATTTGGAAGAGATCAAACCCGGGGAGGCAATGTTGAGGATTCTGCACAATCATATCCACTTCTTCAGATACTTCCCCGAAAGAGAGGCGAAAGAGACCTTTACATTGGTAAGGGAGATAGTAGAGCGTTTTCCATTTCATAATATCCATTTTACCCGCAGCATTAATCCTTTGACTTTTTTTAGAGAGAGGACATAAAAGAAGAGATTAAAAACCAAGTTGTATCAATCAACTACGATCATTGAGCTCAACGAGAATGGGATTTAGGCTGTCGGTCAATGGATATATGTACCGGGGGGGGAGCGCAACCGAATAACCGCTGGTCCGGCGCCAGACCGAACAACAACTGCGGGATCGGCTCCACCGCCGAGGGGAATTGCAGGGACGATAGCTCAGCGTCCAGTCAATACTTAACGGGTAGCAATCAATAAGGCGTAAAATAAAGTGAGGGGTTTTTTGTGTGATCATGATACTTTTTACTGCTTTTAGACGTATTTTCAGGTAACCAATTTTATGAAGAAGAAAATTTACGAGCCGCCGATGGTGATAGCCCTTGAGGTGGATAGAGTCCAGGCGCTGGGACAATCAATATGCCGCGGCGGAAATCAGGCTTCAAGCCTTTGTACCGGAGGCGGACAAGCCACGGGAAATTGTGCGGGTGGCGGGAATCCTTATGCGGGACAGTGCCGTGATGGAAATTTTAACGCCCTGGGATGCAGGGGCGGCGGCATTCCCTCCGGCGCCGGATGCGTCGGCGGCCTCAAACCCTGATTTTAGGCCGGTTTGTGAGATCAGAAGCGTGAGATCGGAAGATATAAGGTCGGTTCCCTTTTTCGGCTACAGCATGTACCCGGCTTTAAGGCCCGGGGATACCCTCATCGTAATAAAAGTGGACGGGAGGGGGGGAAATATTAAGCCTGGTGACATAGTGTGCTTCCCGGAAGAGGAGAGATATATAGCCCACCGTGTTATTAATATCGGTAAGAGCAATATCAGGAAAAACGAAAAGAACCTCACGGTTACAACCAAGGGGGACAACATGACCGATCCCGACACCCCCCGAATCCTCAAGGGCGACGGGATCCTCAAGGTCACGATGATAAGGCGTGAGGGAAAGGGTCTCGTAAAACCCCGGTTTGGCGGCGTCCTCGCCCGTTTGAGTTCCGCAAATCTTACATACGGAATCATTAAGGGGTCGGTTGGAAGATTTGTCAGGCGTTTCATGGATCGTTGAGTCTTTTTTCTTTAGAGGAAAAATGAGTTACTCGGAACACGAAATAGGAGTAGGCAATCTTGCTAAAATTGCCTCCATAAAATACGGTGACAGGGAGGCGATATATTGCGTCAAAACGGGAAGGAGGTTTACTTTCAGGGAGTTCAACGACCGCATCAACCGTATCGGCAACGCCCTTATTGAAATGGGGTTGAAAAAAGGGGACACCTGCGCCTTCCTGATCGACAACCGGGCCGAAATATTCGAGACATACGGGGCCCTGGCAAAGACGGGTGTCATCGGCCTCCCCTTGAACTACAAGATGGAACGGCCCCAAATGATCGACTACATAAATCTGTCGGACGCCGATACCGTGGTCTTCTGCGAAGACTCGAGGAAGCTGCTCCTCGAGGCCCTCGACTCCCTTCCCAATGTCAAGCACTATATATACATCGGTGATGATCCTCCCGAATTCGCTACGCCCTATGAAGAGTTGATACAGAGTGCGTCCAGGGATGAGCCGGATGTTGTCGTGGTAAGCAGGGACAACGAGTTTATCAATATGACATCCGGGACAACGGGACTGCCGAAGCCTTTTCTTATCACACACGGTGCCAACTTTGCGGCACTCCCCTTTTTCGCCTTCGCCCACGACGTAACCGCAGACGATACCATCCTGACGGTCATACCGATAACGGGAAGGTCCGGCTTCAGCTGGTGCGGAGTGGGGCTCTTCATCGGGGCGAAAAACGTGATCCTCAACTTCGACCCGGTAAAGATCCTCGAGATAATCCAGCGGGAGAAGGTCACCGTCACGACATGGATCCCCATCATAGCCTCCGTTATAATGAAGCTCCCGGACCTCGACAAATTCGACCTTTCCTCCCTTCGGGGATTGATCTTTACCGGCGGGCCCCTCTCCGAAGATCTGCTTAAGAAGGTATACGAGCGGCTTTGTCCAAACGTCTATGAATACTACGGGCTTTCCGAATGCGGGCTTTTGACCGGTATCGGGCCGGAGGAGAAGAGGAAAAAGCCGGGATCCATCGGCACCCCCTATTTTGGATCGGAGGTCAAGATCCTGCGTGACGACGGGAAAGACGCACCGATCGGGGAAAAAGGGGAGATCACGGCGAAAAATATCGCCCAGACCACCGGATACCTGAAGAACAAAGAGAAAACCGAGGAGACCATTGTGAACGGCTGGTTTCACACCGGTGATATCGGCAGATTCGATGAAGACGGATTCCTTTATATTATGGGAAGGAGGGAGGACACGTTGACCATTGGGGAGAACGATATCCCCTCGTTGGACGTGGAAAACGTTATAAAATCGAATGAGGCGGTTATCGATTGTGCCGTAATCGCCCTTAAAGAAAAACGAGAGGGGGAAATACTTGCGGCCGTAGTAATGAGAAATCCCAGAATGGATATAAAGAAAGAAGACCTTCGGCAATACTGTTCGGAAAGGCTCAAAGTATTCGAGACTCCGAAGAAGTTCATATTTACCACAAATTTACCCAGAACTCCCACGGGGAAAATCAAGAAATACCTTTTGGTGGAAAAGTATCAAGACTCCTGACACCCATCAGATTCCCGCCGGTCTTTTTAATAAAAAGACGTGATGTCGTTTTACGCCGCCGCACTATTTTTCTTAATACAGATCTGTCTGCCGGACCCCTCATCCCCCAGCGCCTTCGAGACAAGACACGGATTTCCACGGATATGCCGGCGAGATAAAGTGGCCTACGAAAAACCGTTGGGGTATTAGTTGAGTAATCGGGCCGGGGTAACTATGGGAAAATAATGCGGCGAGCTTTTTTAAAGGAATTTATGGCGCAGAACACCCCAAAAAACGACACAATACCCGAACAGTCGATCTACTTTTAGGCGTCAAACCCCAAAACCGGACCGGAACTTTCGGCTTATATTTAGGAGTCAAACCCCATCGTCTTGAGGACACGCTCGTTGAATATCTCCGGTTTCTCACACACCGGGTTGTGCTCCGCCTCCGGCAGTGAGACTATCTCGGTGTTATCGAAGTGCTCCCTGACCTTCTGAGAAAAGGTGCCCACGGGCCCGAACGTCTTTCCCCCCTCGACGTAAAGGATCGGCACGTCCGCCTTGTAGTTGTCGACGTAATCGTCACCCGTCTTCTTGGAGTACTTGTAGACCGCCCTCAAAAAGCCGAGGGCGCTCCTTATGCGCGTTCTCTCGAATCCCTCCCAGGTGTAGGGGAAGTCGTCGCTTATGTCCTTCTGCTGAATGGGCATAAAGGAGTTGAGGACGTTAAACATCGTCATGTTCTTGAAAACGAACCAGTATATGAACGCCCCCAGCCCCGGCGTCAGGAGGGGATAGAGGTAGTTCGGGAAGTACGCGTGGGTCTCGATCAAGATCATTTTCGACAGATATTCCGGATGGCGCTGGGCGAACTCCATCGCCACGTTACCTCCGAGGCAATTTCCTATGAGGGTGACTTTTTTCAAACCCAGCTTGTCCATGAATTTTCTCCCCACCTCAACGAAATCCTCGATGGTAAAGCCGCGCATCGGGGTGCTTCCGCCGTACCCGGGCCAGGCGGGACGATAGACGGTGAAGTGGCGGCCGAAACCCTCGTGACAAAGGCCGAACGTGTCCTCGTGTCCTATCCAGCCGTGGAAGAAGACGAGGGGCGGCCCGGAGCCGCTGATCTTGTACGAGATGGTCAGCCCGTCGATTTCGACCGTTCTAAGCTCGTCGTTTTCTCCCGCAGTTGAGCACTTAATCTCTTTTTTTCTTCTAAATATCATATTTTTCCACTCTGCTCAGATCCAAAAAAACAGCTAACAAACATACAATATAGATGATTTGTTAGATAAATTATCTACCAGATATAAGGTGAGGTGTCAACCGATTAATTGTATAAATATAGTAAAAAAATTTGTTTTTTGTATGATTTTTGATATTCCTTACACAAAAGGCAAAAGGAATTTTTTTTCGTTTTTCACAGAAATAGCTTGAATTTTCAGTCTTATTTTGATAAAAGTTTAGATTATCTTAATTTTGGAGGTAAACTTTTGGGAAGTGTGATTAAAAAGCGCAGGAAGAAGATGAGAAAGCACAAGTATAAAAAGCTTCGCGACAAGATGCGGCACAAGCGCAGGAGGGGCAGGTAGTCCCTAGGGGCGGGGACGCTGGTTTTAGGAACGCGGGCTGTTCCGTGCCCCGTCTGATACTTTTGAAATGGAGGCTTGGCAATATTTGGGGAGAGCGGCAAAGTAATTTCAAGGGTAAGGCCGGTAACATATTTGGGGGGGGCGATAAAGTAATCTTCAGGGGGATGCCGACAACGTAACCTAATGGCGGCAGAGACGGGCGGGCGGGGCAAAAGGCAGGATTTGCATATGTAGTCAATGCTACCTCCAATGTGTCTTTCAGTAACTCTCTAAAGAGCCGGTTTTAGCGGCTCTTCTTATATTGACATTGGGAGCAGGTAAGCTTCTTGCTTTATAGTATATATTGTTTTCAAAAGACCGTTCAACGAGATCTTGACCGCCGGTCTTTTGTTATGACCGATTACATAACTTCAAAGTCATTTAGAAGCTTAAAGATTCTATCATTACAGCCGTATTCGGCCGCCCCCCGGCGTCCAATACTATCTCGAATCAGGGTTCTTTTGGAGCTGTGGAAAGTCGACGTTGAGAGCGAATCCCCGTTTCAATTCCATATTGTCGGCCTGCTCGGTCGATCCAAGATGTTTTCGAACTCAAGGCATCCCACGGTAGAAGCCAACTTCAATATTCTATCGACGCTGGCTGTTTTAAGACCGCATCATCCGCCTCGGAATTTACCTATAAACATCAACTGAAACGAATGGAAAAAACGAGAGAAGATCAAGGAGATCGGCGGCGACACATCCTCATCACTGGACTCCCCGGCTCCGGGAAGACTACCCTGATCATCGATCTCATCGACAAAATCGAGGGCGAAAAATCCGGCTTTGTCACAATAGAGGTCAGGGGCGACAGGGGGAGGGTGGGATTCGACATAATAACGGTCCCCTTCGGCGCCGGCTCCAAGAGGGTCCCGCTGGCGGTAAAATCGACCGCATCGAGCGCGGAAAAGGGTTCAAGCGCTGATTTCGCCAGGATGGGGAGCTACACCGTTTTTTTGAAAAACATCGATGAGGTCGCCGTCCCATCTATTTTGAAAGGCCCCGATATTACGATAATAGACGAGATAGGAAAGATGGAATGTCTGTCGGAGAAATTTAAAAGCGCCGTCTTGGGGGCAATGGACTGTGCCGGAACGGTGGTCGCCACCGTCTCCAAGAAATCCGCGGGAGACGATTTCATAACCGGCATAAAGCGCCGGGGGGACGTCAGGCTCTTTGAGATCACACGGTTGAACAGGGACGTCCTGTTGGATGAGATTTGGGAAGTTATGTTTAGGACCGGGCAAAAATATTAAGAGTTTTAGCCATGAAAATCAAAAAGGCCGAGTTTATCATGGGGGCGACGGACCCGGGCGACTTTTTAAGGGAGTTTAAAGATAGGCCCCAGGTGGCCTTTTCGGGGCGCTCCAATGTGGGGAAATCGTCCCTGATCAACAGTATCGTAGGGAGAAAGAAGCTCGCCAGGACATCCTCAACGCCCGGCAGGACGAGGGAGATAAACTTCTTCAACATCAATGACGAGCTCGTCTTCGTCGACCTCCCGGGCTACGGCTACGCCAAGGTCCCGGTTGAGATGAGGAGATCGTGGCGCCCCATGGTGGAAAAATATCTCACGGGAAACGAGGCCCTCAAGCTCGTCGTCGTAATAGTCGATATAAGGCGGGGACCGGAAGAGGAGGAGCTCTCCTTCCTCCTGTGGTTAAAGGAAAACGATATCCCTTCCCTCGTCGTGGCCACAAAGGCGGACAAGGAGAAGAAAAATAAAGTCAAAGGCCAGCTGGCAAAGATAGCCGAGACCCTCGGATGCAGGCCGGATGACATCGTGGTCTTCTCATCTCTCAAGGGTACCGGAAAGGAGAAGCTCTGGTCCAAGATAAGGGAGGTCGTAGGTGTCTGATTCCCTGACGTTCAAGTCGCCCGCCAAGGTGAACTATTTCCTCAGGGTAGGGGAAAAGCTCCCCAACGGCTACCACGAGATCGCAACGGTAATGAGCACCGTAGACATATACGACCGGATCACCGTTTCCTTCGAAGGTAAAGGAATAGCCGTCGAGTCCGACAACAAAGAGGTTCCCGGTGGCCCTTTAAACACGGTCTACAGGGCCGTCGAGGCCCTCCTCAAAGAGGCGAAGGTCGATGTGGGCGTAAGGGTGAATATAGAAAAGACCATCCCGTTGGAATCGGGCCTCGGTGGGGCCAGCTCCAACGCCGCCTCGGTGATGCTCAAGCTGAACGAGCATTTGAGCCTCGGCTTCGGCAAAGACGAGCTCCTCGCCGTCGGGATGAAAATCGGGTCCGATGTGCCGTTTTTTATCTTCGGCTCCCCGGCGCTCGTCACCGGCACGGGAGAAAATGTCAAAAAGATCGAGGAAATCCCAAAAACGTGGATGGTTGTTGTCAAGCCGCCCGGCTCGGTTTCCACAAAATTGGCATACAAAAAAATTGATTTAGGGTTGACATTCAATAAAAAAAGTATTATTATTCCGACGTTTAATGGAACTCTTGAAGGTCTTGTTAAGGGGATGTCAAACGACTTCGAGACCGTGGTGGGGGCCGGGCCAATTGATAATGGCAAAAATGATGGCCGAGAGAGAGGGGTGGGAGATGAGGGGAAGGGAGGGGAAGACAATATTTATCTTCCCGATGTGAGCCGGATCAAAGGGGAGCTTGAGAAGCTCGGCTCCTTAAAGTCTATGCTCACCGGCAGCGGGTCTTCCGTTTTCGGCATCTTCGAAGATCAGGTCGTGGCAAAAAGGGCGTTTGAAGAGATACGTTCAAACCAAGAATGGAAAGTTTTTTTAGCGCAAAATCTCTTTTATTGACTGTTTTAACGAATTCAATAGTTTTCAACTTAAGATTGTTTTTCAACTAACACAAGGCTATGGAGGCATCAATGGAGATTACAGAGGTCAGAGTTTTTCCAGTAGGTGAGGAGAGATTGAAAGCGTACGCAACCATAACGTTCGACGATTGTTTCATCATTCGCGACCTTAAGATCATCAACGGAAACAATGGACTCTTTGTTGCCATGCCGAGCAAAAAGAGAAAAGACGGAACCTTTCGGGACACCGCCCATCCCCTCAATAACAAGACCAGGGAGATGATAGAAGAGGTTGTCCTGCAGGAGTACGAAAGCGAACTTGAGAAGGGGGAAACATCGGGAGAGAGGGAAGAAACAGATAAAAGTTTTGATGACGAATATTAGATTGTTTGAAAATTCGTAATTGATCGACCGCCCAAGTTAACAGCAGAACGGGATCGGGAAGCGGGGGCAAGGTGAAAAGGGGGGAAGCGATGCAAGGAGAGCGGGATGCAGGGGGAAAGGAGAGGGGGGAATGCAGACGGGAAGTCTCTATTTGCTGGAGATGCTGTTTGAGGCGATTATTTACTTACGGCCGCTTGCCTTTGGAAAATCATCGCTGTTGAGCGGGCGGTTATCCGCCTGATCATTAAAAATCGGGTAACGGCCAATTCGATAGGGCTATATAGTATATCGCTGTGGCACTTTTTTACTTTTTTATGAAAATATGAGAAGACGGGCAATCGATTCCAAAAGTGGTCAGCGACAATTTCAGGAGGCTTAAAGCTCGTTCCGATAAAGTTCAATAGCGAAGATTAATAGCGATGGAATGCGTCGGGTAATCTATCAATAAAAGCTCGTGGAGTCGAGGTAAAATGTATCTCTAATCCCACCTCGAATAAACAGGACGACGAGTAGGTTATTCAGACGCTCGACTTTTTTACAGCTTGGGGTGTCGACAAGCGGTAAGTCACGGGACTTTGGCTCCCGCATTCGGAGGTTCGAATCCTCCCACCCCAGCCAACCGTATTTACTTGAACAGATAAATTGAAAAACGGCGGTCAAAACGGCCGATAGATTTTAAAAACAAGGCAGATCTCGACAGGGAACAGAATTGAATAAGAAGATTAAAGTCTTTACCGGAAACTCCAATCCGCAGATAGCCAAGGAGATATGCGATTTTCTGGGCATACCTCTGGGAAAGGCGGAGGTGGGCGCCTTTTCCGACGGCGAGAGCTCTGTGGAGATACACGAGAGCGTAAGGGGAATGCAAGTCTTCGTCATACAGTCGACCTCCCCCCCCGTAAACGACAACCTCATGGAGCTCCTCGTCATGATTGACGCCCTAAAGAGGGCGTCTTCCGAGGAGATCACCGCCGTCATCCCCTATTACGGCTACGCCAGACAGGACAAGAAGGTCTTTCCGAGGGCCCCCATCACGGCAAAGCTGGTTGCCGATCTCCTGATCGCCGCGGGGACACAGCGGGTTATCTCCATGGAACTCCACGCGGGACAGATTCAGGGCTTTTTCAACATCCCGGTTGACCACCTATACTCCTCTCCGGTGATGCTCGAATATTTAAAGGACAAGTTCGGAAAGGACATGATAATCGTCTCCCCGGACGCCGGCGGCGTGGAAAGGGCGAGGGCATACGCCCAGAGACTCGGCGTTGGGCTTGCCATAATAGACAAGCGCAGGCAAGGACCCAACGTCGCCGAGGTGATGAATATCATAGGTGATGTAAGGGATCAGAACGCGATTATCTTGGACGATATGGTCGATACTGCGGGAACGCTGGTAAATGCCGCGGAAGCCCTGAATGACAATGGAGCAAAGAACGTATACGGCGTCCTTACGCACCCCGTCCTCTCGGGGCCTGCCGTAGAAAGGATAAACAATTCACCATTGCAGGAGATCATAGTCTCCAATACCATCCCCCTGAGGGAAGAGGCAAAAAGATCGAGCAAGACAAAGGTGCTTAAGGTCTCAAAACTCTTTGGAGAAGCGATAAAGAGGGTACATAAGCGGAAATCCGTTAGCGAGCTGTTCTATAAAAATCCGAAAAGAAAATAATTTAAAAAGAGAGTCACTACCTCTTATTAGTTGTGTTATAATGGGCTTTCAGGCCCTTATTTATTACAAAAAACAGGTGAAACGAGATGGAAATTGAAAAATTGAAAATTTCAACAAGGGAATCAGTCGGGAAAGGGGCCGCCAAAAGGCTTAGGGCAAGCGGCATGGTCCCGGGAATCATCTACGGGTACAAAACCGAACCCGTGATGATAAAGACCAACACCCACGACTTTAGAATGACCATGAGGGGACTCGAAACCACAAATCCCTTCTTTAATATTGTCGGGGAGGATGAAGGGGGAAAAAAGATTGAAGGCAACATCGTTATTCTAAAGGAGCTCCAGATTCACCCCCTGACCCACGAATACATCCACATCGATCTTCATAAGATAGATATGGAAAAGGTACTTACCGTCGAGGTTCCGATACACTTCGTAGGAAAGGCGGAGGGAGTAAAGATGGGTGGAATTTTACAGGAGATCCGGAGACAGCTGGATATCTCCGCCCTTCCGACAAATATCCCGGAATATATAGAGGTTGATGTCTCCGAATTAAATATTGGAGATTCCATCCACCTAAACGACATAAAGCTTCCAGAGGGCTGCCAGACCGAGATGAGCGTCAACTACACCGTAGTCATTGTGGTTGCGCCCAAACTGTACGAGGAAGAGGTCGAAGAGGAGGTTGAAGAAGAGATCGAGGGCGAGGGCGAGGCCGAAGGGGAGGAGACCGCAGAGGATCAAGGGGAAGGAGAAGGGAGCGAATAGACATTCAAATCCCTATCAATATCAAAATGGGAGTTTCGACCCGATAATTTTCCCACTGCCAAAAGAACACGGTCATCTACTTCTTTGTGCAAACAGGAACGGGGAGGGGAATTTCTAACTCGAGGTGATGAAGCTCGAGGCTTAAGCTATTTTGAGATCAGGGACGGACAAAAAAGGGTGTCGATCGGATTTCACGGCTTTTAAAGATGCTGTGATTCAATCTCTGATTTAGGCGATTAAACCCAAAACGTGGGTCACTTTTACGCGCTTTTACGCGTTTTTTACGCTTTTTTAAGATATGAAGGCCATCTTCGGGCTTGGAAACCCGGGCAGAAAATATAGCAAAACCAGACACAACGTCGGATTTATGGTCGTCTCTTCCCTCGGGGAAGAGATGGGGATATCCATAAAAAAAAGTAAGTTCAACGCGAAGATCGGGACGGGCAAAATTGGGGGGATAGAAAGGGAAAAGAGGGATAATGGAGACGGGGGTGTGAGGGGGGGAATGGGAGACGAGACACTGCTTTTGGTTCTCCCACAGACTTACATGAACCGATCCGGTTATTGTGTGTCGGCCGTCTTGGACTTCTACCGCCTCTCGCCGGAGGATATCATCGTCGTTACCGATGATATCGACCTTGACTTCGGGAGGATCAGGATTCGCCCCCGGGGGGGCTCCGGCGGACACAGGGGAATGAAATCTATAATAGAAGAGCTTAACAAATCGGATTTCATCAGGCTCAGGATTGGAGTGGGAAGGGGTGAGAATGAGGACCCCGCCGACTTCGTATTGAGCCGGTTCTCATCAAGCGAGAGCCTTCAACTTGAAGAAATAATAGAGAGGGCGAAAGAATCCCTCTTTTCGATTCTACACGACGGAGTGGACATTGCCATGAACAGGTTTAACGAGTAGTTCGAAACTCTAAAACGGCAGTCCACATTGCTACAGTCTATTTTTTGGAGGAAAGCATGATTTACAAGTTGGCGTACCTTGCGCCGATAATCGGCCTCTTGGGGCTTTTGACGGCACTGTTCATCTACATGTTCGTCAAGAGGCAGGACGACGGCACCGAGTTGATGCGGGACATTGCCCAGCAGATACACGACGGGGCAATGGTGTTTTTGAAGAGAGAGTATTCGATACTCCTTATATTTCTCGCTGCCGTTGCAGTTTTATTGGGTCTCTTTGTCGATAAAAGCTGGATGACCACCGTAGCCTATATCTCCGGCGCCCTGTCATCGATGTTCGCCGGCTTTTTCGGCATGAAGGCCGCCACGAGGGCAAACGTCAGGACATCTCAGGCGGCGGCAACAAGCGGCCTTGAAAAGGCCCTCACCGTCTCGTTTATGGGCGGCGTGGTTATGGGACTCTCGGTCGCAAGCCTCGGGCTTGTGGGCGTGGGGATCTTCTTTATAGTCTTCGGCGACCCCGAGACCGCCAAGTACATCAACGGTTTCGCCATGGGCGCCAGCTCCATAGCCCTCTTCGCGAGGGTCGGCGGCGGAATCTACACAAAGAGCGCGGACGTGGGAGCGGACCTCGTGGGAAAGGTTGAGGCCGGAATCCCCGAGGACGACCCGAGGAACCCCGGAGTCATTGCGGACAACGTGGGCGACAACGTGGGAGACATAGCCGGAATGGGCGCCGATATCTTCGAGTCCTACGTGGGGGCGATAATCGCCACCATCGCGATAGGCGCCACCGCCTCCATCGCCACCCTCAATAGCGTCATAAACGTCGGCATCGACATAAGCGATGAAACCGCTGCAGGTCTTAAACAGGGTCTGATGGCGCTCCCGTTGGTGGTGGTGGCGTTCGGCCTCATCTGCTCCCTGATAGGGATATGGTCCGTCAAGATATTCAGGAAAATCGGCCCGGCCGAAACCCTGAGATATTCGACGTTCCTCGCCGCAGGGATCTTCCTCGTGGGTAATTATTTCATCGCCAACGCCTTCGGAAGCAACGGCGCCTTTATCGCGATTCTCTCGGGAACCTTGGCGGGCATCCTGATCGGGCTCGTTACGGAGTGGTACACGTCGGAAAACACATGGTTTACGAAGAACGTCCCGGTGATCCGGGTTGCGGAGGCCTCCGAGACGGGGCCGGCGACAAACATCATCACGGGCCTGGCCCTCGGGATGGAGTCTACCATCATTCCAATCCTGATCATCGTCGTCGCAACACTCTTCTCGTACAAGTTTGCCGGCATATACGGAATCGGCATCGCGGCCGTTGGTATGCTGGGAACGGTGGGAATTACGATGAGCGTTGACGCCTACGGCCCCGCCGCCGACAACGCCGGCGGAATCACCGAGATGGCGGGCCTCGGAGAGGATGTCCGGGAGATTACCGACAGCCTTGATGCATTGGGTAACACCACCGCGGCCCTCGGCAAGGGCTTTGCCATCGGCTCGGCCGCCCTGACGGCGCTTGCCCTCTTTACCGCCTACACCCAGACGGCGAACATTGAGGTAATAGACCTGATTGAGCCGCTCGTTGTAGTCGGGATATTGATCGGGGCGTCTATACCCTTCTTCCTCGGCTCCAGAACCATGACCGCCGTCGGAAAGGCGGCCATGAGCATGGTCGAAGAGATCAGACGCCAGTTTCGGGAGATACCTGGGATCATGGAGGGAAAGGGGAAGCCGGACCCCGCTCGCTGCGTGGACATCGCCACGAAGGCATCGCTCAGATACATGATCGTCCCCGGGCTTGCGGCGGTAATCATGCCGCCCCTCGTGGGATTTTTGCTCGGCAAAGAGGCCCTCGGTGGAATGCTCGCCGGGGCGACCGCCACGGGAGTCCTGATGGCGCTGTTTATGTCCAACGGTGGGGCCATCTGGGATAACGGTAAAAAGTATATAGAACAGGGACATCACGGCGGCAAGGGCTCAGACGCCCATAAGGCCGCCGTCGTCGGCGATACCGTAGGCGATCCCTTCAAGGATACATCGGGACCGTCGATGAACATCCTGATCAAGCTCATGAGCGTAGTCTCCCTCGTCATTGCACCGGCACTCATGCTGTTCGGCGACGGGATTCTGCAGAAGTTCTTTTAGGACTTGAGCCAAGCTGTTGAAAAAGGGGGGGAAGAACTTTCCCCCCTTTTTTATTCTCTGAAAGACGGCCGATTTTCACCGACGAACCCCTCGCCCCCCTTATCCCCTTGACAAGAAAGAGCCCGCGGTGCTACTATTAGACGGCATAATTGTTACATGCTTTTGTCAATAACAAGCAAAGAGCAATACAATACAGTAACCGATGCAATACCTCTTCCCAAAATTTACGGAGCAAAAAAATGAGTGAAGAAAAGAGTATCTACGAACAGATGTCCGACAGGATAATGACCTCCGGATCGAAGATAATTCCCCAGCTCTTCGAGTTCATCGCAGATAAAGATGAGGCGAACCTGATGATGGCGACCCCCGGGACGGTCGACGAGCTCGCCGAGAAGATTGGAAAGGATAAGGAAACGACCCAGAAGATGCTTGACGAGCTCTTTCACAAGGGCCTCATGTTCAAGTCGAAAAAGGAGACCGGCACGATCTACAGGATGTGCCGCGATCTCGTCCAGTTCCACGACGCCACGATCCTCTGGCCGGAGGCCCCCAAGGCGTACCACGACCTGTGGCTGAAATATATGAACGAGGAGTGGCCCGCCTACGCTAAGATAGTCGAGCAGGTGATAAAAGACCCCTTCACCCGCATAGTCCCTATCGGGGAGACGATCACCCCGGAATCGAAGATAGAGGCGATCGACGACGTCATGACGATCCTGAATAACGCCAGGAGGTTTGCCGTGACCAACTGCACCTGCAGGACGATAGACGGCAAATGCGGGAAGTCTCTTGAGGTCTGCCTCCAGGTGGACAAGTCCGCCGACTATTCCATCGAGAGGGGAACCGGAAGGGAGCTTACCAGGGACGAGGCGAAGGCGATAGTGAGAAAGGCGGACGACGAAGGGCTCGTTCACGTAATCATGAACAGCAAGTCGAAGCAGAACTTTATCTGCAATTGCTGCAGCGACTGCTGCCAGGTACTGCCGGTCTTCATCAACGAGGGTGTAAAGACGGTCTCCCCCAGCAGGTTCGCCGCAAAAATCGACGCCGACCTCTGCACCGGCTGCGAGTCCTGTATCGAGAGGTGCTTCTTCGGAGCACTTTCTATGACCGACGACCTGACCGCCGTTGTCGATCCCGATAATTGCATGGGATGCGGGCTCTGCGTTGCTGTGTGTCCCTCAGAGGCGATTACGCTTTACGAAACGCGGGAGATGGAGTCGATCCCGGCGTAGGGCCTGTTGAATCTTGAGTTGAGCTTGTCCGAAACCCTGCTTTTTAGGGCCTTGGTTTCGATATTTATATACGTCAGCGGGGACTCGGGGATAGGTGGGTAAAAGTAGAGGAAGCGGTTATCTGAACCGACTTTGCAAAAAGTCTTTTCATAAAAAAGGGCCGGAGAAATTATCCCCGGCCTTTTTTGTTTGAAGACTGTGGTTTATGCCCTTGCCTTTGCACTATTGAAAGGGATTTAGGCAACAACCCCCGAACGATAACAGACGCTCTTTACAAGGCAAGATGACCGGTACTTTTTGCCCCCCCTTTACCCCCCTCCCCCCCGTGACAATACCAATGTAGAAATAGAGAGGGACGATTAAACCCCCAGAGCAAAGACAGGAAAAATCAGGCCTTGGCCTCCTCCCCCCCCAACTTTTTCATTGCCGACCCGGCGTCCTCCTCCACGTTCGTGGAGACAAAGTAGAGGGCGGCGACAACTAGGATGATATATATCGGGGCCTTGAGCTTGAGGTAAGGATTCTCGTAGAGATATGCCCCGCCCAAGTTTGCGATGTTATAGACGACAAAGGCGGCGGCGTCGACTATAAATAGTATCTTGAGGCGCTTCTTCGCGCCTTCACGGAAGTTCCAGTACAGACAGGCCAGATAGAAGAAGATGGGCGCGCTGACGAGGTAGTAGAGGGCGAAAACGCCCGAGAGGGCGAGGTCCAGTCCGCCGGGCTCTCTTGGGAAATCCCTCATGGTATCGGTCAACCAGCCCAGGAGCAAGGCGAAGTGGGAGAAGAAGTTGATCGACAGGTTGAAAAACGCCAGCGTCATGGCAAAGAAACCCACGTACCAGAATCCAAACGGGATATCCTCCCAAATACGATAGTCAGGGAAGATGAAGTCTATCTTTCCCTCCCCTTTATTATTTTTTCCCATTATCTTTTTCCTTTCTTTTTCCGTTTTACTCAACCCGCCGATTACCCCTTATTTTCCTCCCCCGGCCGCGTTTTTGGCCTTGAAGTAAAAGTAGAGGGGAACGGCGGCGGCAACCGTGACGAGGCCTATCAGCTGGGATGTGGAGAGCATCCCGTCAAGGACAAATCCCCTCGGATCGCCGCGGAAAATCTCCACGATACTCCTTGTCGACCCGTAAAGGATGACGTATAGAAATACAAGCTCCCCCTTAAAGGCCGCCCTCTCTCTTCTGAAGAATAGAAAGAGGAAGATCGCGAAGTTGAAGAGCATATGATAAATCTGAGTGGGATGGAGCGCGACCCCGTTGGGGGCGATGGTGGATTTTGTAAAAACGATCCCCCAGGGGAGATCGGTCTCCTTGCCGTAGCAGCAGCCCGCCATAAGACACCCCACCCGGCCGACGGCCTGGGCCAGCGCCAGGGGGGCGGCCCCCATATCCGCCCAGAGCCACCAGTCGAGCTTTTTGGCCCTTAAATACCAAACCGTGGCTATAAGTCCCCCCAAGAAGGCGCCGTACCACACCAGCCCCCCCTCCCATATCATCAGTCCCCTCAGGGGATGAGCGATGTAGTAGTCGTAATTAACGGCGACGTAGATCAACCTCGATCCCAAAATTGCGGAGAGCAACGCCCAGAAGCCGATGTCAACGCCGGTATCGAAATCCAGGCCGCGTCTTTTCACCTCGTAGAGGTAAAGACCAAATCCCAGCACAAACGCCAGGGCGATAAAAAAACCGTAGGTGTATAAGGTAAAATGCCCGATTTTGAGAAGGTAAGGATGCATATTGGTGTTTTCCTAACTCCCCGCTGCCGTTTCTTTTGTCGATATCTTCTTGGCCTCCTTCTCCCGTTTCGGCTCCGCTATGATGAGCTCGTAGGCCAAAAAGACGATTCCCACCGTTATGGCGGAGTCGGCAACGTTGAACACCGGCCAGTGGAGCCTGTAGATGTGCATACTGATGAAGTCCCTGACCCCGCCGAGCATGATCCTGTCTACCAGGTTCCCGACGGCACCGGCAAAGACCAGTGAAAGGGAGATGATATATAGTTTATTATCCCCTTTCGCCTTTATAATGAGATAAAGGATAAGAAGCATCGCCATTATCGAGACACTTACTAAAAACGGGATCTTCATTCCATCGGGAAGACGGGACATGATTCCGAAGGCGGCGCCCGTGTTAATTATGTAGTGGATATCGAGGAAGTTGGGAATTACAGTAAGCATCTCCTCCAACCTGAAGCTAATGCTTATGTAGAACTTCGTCACCTGATCGACCACGGTAACAAAAGCCGTTATACCGGAAAGGATTATATATTTTACGACATCTATTTTTTTAGAGGCCTTCATCAACTCCCCCCTTCCTTCAGGTTCCCGGCACAGCGCAAACAGACTTCCGGATGCTCATTGTCCGATCCGATATCCTCCGTGTAGTTCCAGCAGCGGGGACATTTTCCCCCGGGGGCCTTTTGAACCGATATGAAGAGATCCGGGACCTCCTCTGTCTCGAAGGGATCTTCAAGGGGCGTGTTGACCACTTCCACCTTTGAAACTATAAAGGTATCCCTCAGGCTGTCGGAATTCGCCCTCAAAAGCTCCAGCTTCTTGCCCTTGGTGGAGATCGTCACGAGGGCGTCAAGGGAGTGTCCGATCGTCTTTTTACGTCTCGCCTCCTCCAACGCCTTTGTGACGACTCCCCTGATCTCGAGGATCCCGTCCCACGCCCTCTCCAGCTCGTCGTCGGCAAAGGAGTCGTCCGCCTCGGGAAATGAGGCAACATGGACGCTGCCCGCCTTCTCATTTCCGGGGATATCCCCCCATATCTCCTCCGCCGTAAACACGAGGATGGGGACCATCAGCCTGACAAGCCCGTGGAGAATCGTATACATGGCGCTCTGGGCGGCCTTCCTCGCTTTCGAGTCGGCGGCGCTGGTGTAGAGCCTATCCTTCAGGATATCGAGGTAAAAGGCGCTGAGGTTGACGGCGCAGAAGTTGTGGATCGTGTGATAGATGGTGTGAAACTCGAATTCTTCGTACGCCTTTAAGACCCTTTTTATAAGCCTGTTATACTTGATGAGGAGATAGCGGTCGAGGCCCGTATACTCGTCACTTTTGACCATATCCGCATTCGGATCGAAATCGAAGAGGTTGCCCAGGATAAACCTCGAGGTGTTCCTTATCCTCCGGTACGCCTCCGACTGTCTGTCCAGTATCTCCCAGGAGACGCGGATGTCGTCCCTGTAGTCCTCAGCGCTCACCCAGAGCCTCAAGACCTCGGCACCGTATTTCTCTATGACCTCGTCGGGGACCATTACGTTGCCCAGAGATTTGCTCATCTTCCTGCCGTCGCCCGCGACCAGAAAGCCGTGGGTCAAGACCTCCCGATAGGGCGCCCTCCCCCTCGTCCCGACGGAGGCCAGGAGCGAGGAGTGAAACCACCCCCGGTGCTGGTCGCTACCCTCGAGGTACATATCGGCCACTTCCTTGAGCCCCGGCCTCTTCTCGCACACGGCGGCGTAGCTCGTCCCGGAGTCGAACCAGACGTCCAAGATATCCTCCTCCTTTTCGAACTCGCTACCTCCGCAATTTTTACATTTCGTGCCGGGGGCGACGAGCTCGCCCACCTCCTTCTCGAACCATACGTCGGCGCCGTCCTTTTCGACGAGATCGACGACCCTTTCAAGGGATGCCTTGTCTATCAGCTCCGTCCCGCACTTGACACAGAAAAAGACGGTAATGGGAACCCCCCAGGATCGTTGCCTGGATATGCACCAGTCGGGACGGTTTTCGATCATTCCGTATATCCTCTCCCTGCCCCACTTCGGGATCCAGCGGACCTTGTCTATCTCCTCGAGCGCCTTTTTCCTGAGACCGTTCTCCTCCATTGAGATGAACCACTGGGGCGTGGAGCGAAAGATGATGGGCTGTTTGCATCGCCAGCAGTGGGGATACTGGTGCTCAAACTCATCCTCCTTTAAGAGCGCCCCTGCCTCTGCGAGCTTTTTGTTCACGTCCTCGTTGGCGTCGAAAACGAATTTCCCGGCGAAGTATTTAACGTCGTCGGTGAACTTCCCCAGGTCGTCCACCGGTGCGTAGATATCCAGTCCGTATCTCTGGCCGGAGAAGTAGTCGTCCTGACCGTGGCCCGGGGCGGTGTGGACGGCCCCGGTTCCGGCGTCCAGCGTAACGTAATCCGCAAGGATCAAGACCGACTCCCTGTCGTAGAGGGGGTGTTTCGCCTTTTTCCCCTCGAGGGCCCTTCCCGGAAACTTGGCCAAGACCTTGTAGTCTCCCATCTTAAACGAGCTCAGGACGATGTCGGCAAGCTCCTCCGCTAAAATGAAGACCTCGCCCCCTTTGACCTCTGCCGCCACGTACTCGAAGTCCGGGTGAAAGGCTATGGCGAGGTTGGACGGAATCGTCCAGGGGGTTGTGGTCCAGATTATTACCGATACATCCTTTCCCTTAAGCTCCGGAAAGTCATTCGCGAGGTCGTCTATCATCGGGAACTTGACGTAAATAGAGGAGGAGGTGTGGTCCAGATACTCCACCTCCGCCTCGGCGAGCGCCGTCACGCAGGAGGCGCACCAGTATACCGGCTTTTCCCCCCGATATAGGGCTCCCGAGAGGGCGAACTTCCCGAACTCCCTTACGATCGTTGCCTCGTATCCGTAGTTCATCGTCAGGTAAGGATCGTCCCACTCGCCGAAGATCCCGAGGCGCTTGAACTCGTTTCTCTGGATATCGATATATTTTTCGGCGAAGCCGCGGCAGCGCTTTCTGATCTCGCTCTTGGTCATGGTGAGCTTCTTCTCGCCGAGCTCCTTGTCCACCTGATGCTCGATGGGAAGGCCGTGGCAGTCCCAGCCGGGAACGTAGTAGCTGTCGTATCCCATCATGAATCTCGACTTTACGATGATGTCCTTCAAGACCTTGTTCAGAGCGGTTCCCAGGTGGATGTTGCCGTTGGCGTAGGGGGGGCCGTCGTGCAGGATGTACTTCTCCCTCCCCTTGGAAGCATCCTTAATCAGGTCGTACATTTTTATTGAGTCCCAATGCTTCAGAAGCTCCGGCTCCCGCTTCGGGAGGTTGGCCTTCATCGGGAAATCGGTTTTGGGAAGGTTCAAGGTCTCTTTGTAGTCCATCATATTTCCACGATTCCTCTTGTTACGGGAAAAGGGCGCAAAAATGCTTTAGCCCTTTTCGGATAAAGTCTATTAATATAATTCAATGTGGCTTTTTGTCAAGAAAAAAGGCGTTTGACACTACCGCTCAAGGAAATATTGTTCAAGGTACTTTTGCCGAACCGCTTTAAGCAAAGGTAAGTTCAGGCGGATCCAATAATTCAATTTTGATATCAATTCCCGTAGTGAAACTCTTACCCCCCTTCCCTCCCATTGCCCCGCTCCCCTCTGATCCCCCCTGATCTACCGTCCCATTAATGTACTTATTCTACCCGTGGGATCTCAAGGGCTACTTAATCCCGACCACCGCCTCGGCGATGTTAAACGTGTGGTCACCTATCTTCTCGAAGTTGGTCAACATATCGATGAATATCAGCCCCGGGTCGACCTTGCATTTCCCCTTGTTGAGCCTGTTGACGTGGTCTTGCCTGAAGGTATCCTCGAGATAGTCAATTCGTTTTTCGTACCGGTCCGCCTCCGACTTTATCGATGTGTCCTTTTTCTCCATGCTGATTATGACGAAATCGAGGAATTTCCTCGACACCTGATATATCTCCCGGATGTTCTCCGTGGCCGTATCGGAAAAATCGAGCTTCTCCATCTTCTTTCGCTCGATAAGGTGGGTCAGGTTCTCGCAGTGATCCCCGATCCTCTCGATGTTGTTCACCATATTTATAATCGAGGTGATCTCCCTCGATATCTCCGGGGTGATAGACTCCTGGGATATCCTGACGGAGTATTCGGTAATCTCCCTCTGGAGCATATCCACGGTGTCCTCCATTTTCCTTACATTTTCGAGCCTTTTCATGTCACCGTCGAAGAGGGCCCTCATACTCTCGTCGAGCATATCTAGAGATATCTTGGCCATATGGATGGTCTCGTTTCTCGCCTCCCCTATGGCGATACTCGGTGCGGAGACGACCTTCCCGTCGAGGTATTTCAGGTGAAATTCCGGTGTCACCTCCTCACCCGGGATCATTATCGTTGCAATCTTGGCCAGTACACCGATCAGTGGTAGAAAGAGAAGGTTGTTTACGACATTGAACATGGTGTGGGCGTTCGCTATATGCCTGGCGGCATAGGGGGCGTCCCCAATATTCATGTTATAATTTGCCGCCTCCCCTGCGGTCTTAATAACAAAGCCCACATCTCCGGGTGTAATCCAATTTACAAGCTTGACGAAATAGGGCATCAGAAGAAAGATGTATATAACACCTATGACGTTAAACACCGTGTGCGCCCTGGCCGTCCTCTTTGCCGCGATATTCGTCCCTATGGACGCCAGCTCCGCCGTGATCGTGGTTCCGATGTTGTCGCCCAGGATAATGGCAACGCTCGTTGGGAAAGAGATCAGTCCCGTGCTGGCAAGGGCCATAGTTATCCCCACGGTAACGGAAGAGCTCTGCATCATCATCGTAAATATCGTGCCGATGATAAGGGCGATAAAGGGAAAACCGTCGAGATTGGCGAAAAAGTTGAAGACCGCCTCGGAGCCCTTCATAAAGGCAAAGGCGTCCTTCATGGTGGAAAGTCCGAAGAAAATGAGTCCGAAACCCATCAACGCCTCTCCGAAGTAGATCACCTTTTCCTTCTTTGCAAAGAGCTTCAAGACAACCCCGACCCCTATCAGGGGAAGGGCATAGTCCTGTATCTTAAAGGCGATCATCTGGGCAGTGACCGTCGTGCCGATGTTGGCACCGAGAACGACGCCGATGGCCTGGGTGAGATTGATAAGCCCGGCGTTTACCAGGCTTACCGTCATTACCGTCGTGGCGGAGCTCGACTGGATAACGGCCGTGACGAAAAGGCCGGTAAACATCCCCACCACGCGATTTTTCGTAATGCTCTTAAGGAAGTTCCTCAAGCGGTCCCCGGCGTATTTCTGGAGACCGTCGCTCATAGTGCGGATGCCGAGGAAAAAGAGGCCCAGTCCCCCCATGATCCCGAAGATTATCGTCTGTAACATTTCACTCATTTGAGAAAACTTCCGATATCACGCCAATAACAGTGACAAAAAGTCTAAAATCATCATCCGCGGCGAAAAGGATGCTTATCAATCCCTCCGCCTTTTCGATGACCGCAGCTTAAAAAAACCACTTCCCGGATTTTTTAAACTTGCCCCTCTCCCCCCATCCCTAAGAATTTCAAAGGGGTTTATATCTAAAAGAGGGGGAAATATCAAGAAAAAAGTTTATAAAACAGAAAAACTCCTACTTCCTGACCCTTCTCTCCTCCTCCCTGACGTTCAGGACGTTTCCGTAGTCGTCGATTGAGGCGATGATGTTTTTTTTGTCCTTCCCTGCCATAAAGACCACGTGCCAGGTCGTTCCCTCCTTCCCCGGTCCCAATAAAACGGTTATGCCAACATGTTTGGTATAGTCTATCTTTGGGAACCTCTCATCCTTAAGGGCGGCATTGAGCGCCCCGGCGTATCCAAGGTTAAGCTTGCCGAGGTAATCCTCCATTCTGCGAGCTCCGGGTTTTGTTTTTCTTGCCAGAGTTTTAATATTGTGTTCTTTTTTAACTTCTCTTCTGAGGATATTTCCGGAATTGTCATCGATAACCACCGTCATCAGCTCGATATTATGGAACATTGTCCTCACGCTCCAGGCCCTGTTTTTGGGAAGGCCAAAAATCATCACCCTGACGGGGAGGGCCTTGGATATCTTCTTGAAATCCTCGTTATCGATTCCCTTTGCCATCACATCCGAGACTTTCATGGTAAGGGCGCTTTCCGATCCCGGAGTCCCCGGGGGCGTTTTCGGCTCCCCGATTTCGGGCGGTGCCTCCGTCCCCGGCCCGGGCCCAGGCTCGACACCGGGCGGCGTTTTTGCCACACTCCCGTCGCCCCCGTTTATGTCACCGCCGCCGTCTTTCGGTGCCTCCACATCCGTGGAGTCCTCTATTACGATCTTAAGGCTCTCCTCCTCTTTACTGCAGGCGAAGCTTAATATCAAGGTCGCTCCAAAAATAGCGGCCAACAATACCGATCCAGTCCTGTTATGTTTTCTTATCATGTTTCTCTCCTTCTCCCTTTTTTACTCCCAAGACGTTGAAAATCTTTATATCCCTCTTGAGCCCCTTCAGCGCCTGCGGTTCAAGCTCTTTTGCCACAAGCCTGCCCCTCGCTTTCATATACGTGCTCTCGCTCACCAAAATCTGCCCCTTCTCCGTTATCGACTCCAAACGCTGGGCGACGTTTACGGTGTCCCCGATGACGGTGTACTCCATCTTCTTTTCGGAGCCTATAATCCCCGCCACCGCCTCCCCGGTGTTTATCCCGATCCCCATGTGGAGGGGATATTTCCCCTGACGCTTGCGTCTCTCGTTCAGCTGAACTAAGGCGCTTTGCATCTCCAGGGCGGTCATAACGGCCCTTAAAGACGGTTGCTCCTGCTTAAGGGGGGCGTTCCAGAACGCCATTATGGCGTCCCCGATGAACTTGTCCAAGACCCCCTCGTATTTGAAGATGATGTCTATCATTACGGAAAAATAATCGTTGAGCGTGGAGACCAGCTCCACCGGCGGCGTCTTCTCGGCTATGGTTGTGAAGCCCTTGATATCGGCAAATAGGACCGTTACCACCCTCTTCTCCCCGGTCAGGACTATCTTGTTCTTCTGGGATAGGAGCTGGTCGGCGATCTCCCTCGTCACGTACCTCTTGAAGGTATCCTTGATGAACTCCCTCTCCTTCAGTCCCTCGGTCATCCTGTTGAAGCTGTTTGCCAGATAGCCGATCTCGTCTGTGGTGGTTACCGGCACCCTTTTGGTAAAGTCGCCCCCGGAAACCAGTTCCATGCCGGACACGAGGGATTCAATAGGCCGGGTGAGCCTGTTCGAGAAGTAAAACGAGAAGATTACGGCGGTAACGATCAGAAAAAGCGTAACCGCAAGGGACTTTCCCACCATCTCCCAAATTCCCTTTTGAAGGTTCTTGAGGTAATACCCCATATAGATAGATGTCTTTACATTTCCCGTGCTCTTATCTTTAATGAAAGTCTCGACCTTCTTCAACCCCTTCACCTCGATCTCCTTGAGCTCTGCAAGGTTTTCGTAATCCTCGGAGCCCGAGCCCTCAAGTCCCGCCTTCGGATTAACAGAAGACACGATATTTTCCCCGTCGCTATCCTCGATAACGATGTAAATCAGGTCGAGATTGTAGCTTTTCGTCTCGTACTTGACCGAGTAGAGGGATTTCACCCAGCGGATGAAATTCTCTCTCGGCATGGTGTCCATGGTCAGCTTGATCATCGTTGCGATCCCGGCTATCCTGAGGTCGGCGTCCCTTTTCTTTGCGGCCACCTCCCGTTTTACCGTAATCGCCGTCACAAGTCCCATCACAACCACTATAACCAGTGACATCGTAAGGGCCATCTTGTATTTCAGCCCAATCCCCTTTCTGTATGCAGGGGATTTGGATCCCACCCCCCTTACACCGGCACCTTTGCTCCCCTTACTCCCCTCCATCGTTCGCTCCTCTCATATATTCCCCCCTCCTGTAATTCCAATCTTATCGCTGTTTCAGACAAATCAAACGATTCCCCGCGCCCCCCCTCCGGCACCTTTCCGACTCCGACCCTTCTATATCGAGAGGACTATCTCAAAAAAGGTCTCCCCCGGCCGCGACGTAACGTTATAGACCGCCCCGTATGGCTTCAAGAGGAAGTCCACCGTAAAGAGCCCTAGCCCCGTCCCGGAATCCCCCTTACCCCCCCTGCCCCCACCTTCTCTCTTGGTGGTGAAGAAGGGCTTGAAGATATTCGGGATGTCCCGCTCGTCTATCCCGACGCCCGTGTCCTGAAACGTCACCACGATATCGTCTCCCCTGACCGCGGTCTTGACGGTCAACTTTCTCTTTTCCGCCTCCCTCATGCCGTCTACGGCGTTCAAGATAATATTGACAAAGCTCTGGGACAAGTCCGAATACACCCCCTTGAAAACCGGTATCTTCCCGTCTAGTATCAGCTCCTTCTCGATCTTATGTTTGAAGAAGAGGTCCGCCTCCAGAAATTTTATCTCGTCGGTCAATATCCGGTTTATGTCGAGCTCCTCCACCTCCCTCTTCCCCTCGTTTCTCACCTTCGCCATCAGGTTTCTGACCTGATCCGATAGCCTCCTGGAGAGGTCGTACGCCTCCTTCGAGTCGGATATGAGGCCTTGCCGCCTCCCGCTCAAATCGACTGTATCCTTTTTCCCCTTCTGTGTAAACTCGCTCTCGAGGTCTTCGGAGCTGACCTTCAACAGGCTCACCAGCGCCTGAAGGGGATTGTTCAGATTGTGAAAGAGCCCCTCGGCCAGGATACCGATCTGGGAGTGTTTCGCCCGCTCCATGAGCTCAAGCTTGAGATTTTCGCTTTCCGTCTCGAGGGTGTGAATATCGGTGACGTCCTTGAGGTGGGCGAGAAAGAGGGGCGCCTCCTCACCGCCGCCCTCCCACCCCTCACTTTCTCGGCCCGAAAGGGAAAATATCGCGGCCTCGAGATATTTTCTGTCCCCGTCTATCCCGACCATCTCGATCTTTATCGGCTTTCCCGAATCATCCTCCAAGACCTTGCCTTGGATCGGCCCCTTCGCACCCACCCCTTTGGTATCGAGGGAGATCAACTCGTCGAGCTTCCTCCCCAAAAGCCTGACAGGCTCTTCCCCCACGAGACCGCCCATGCTCCGGTTCGCAAACTTGACCGTCCCCTCTTTATCGAACACCACCCAGCCTTCCCCGGAACCCTCCACAACCATCCTGTATTTCTCCTCCGACTCCTTCAGCTTGCGGCTCCTCTCCCTCACAAGCCTTTCGAGCTCCTTGTTGTAGCTCTCAATAAAATCCCTTGAATCGCTCAGCTCCCTGGCCATGCGGTTGAAGGAATCGGTAAGGACACCGATCTCGTCATTTGAAGTCGGTACGATCTCCTCTGAAAATTCCCCTTTTGCGATCAGCTCCGTCGCCCTGGTGAGCTTTTTTATCGGCCGGGAGATGGTGTCCGACAGTATGAAAGACACTATCGATGTTGCGATCAGGATAACAACCACCGCGTAGGGGAGGCCCTTTCGTATCTTGTCGGCAACCAAAAAAGCCTCGTCCTCTTCAAAAAAAACAACCACCCGAAGCCCCTCTGGGCCTATATCCTTCAGGCCGGGAATTAGAGTCCCGAAGACGAGATACTTTTTCCCTTCATCGTCGGTATAATGAATTATCCCCCTCCCTACCGTGGTGATCCTGTTTATGTTCTCGTCGGTAAACTTCGTAAACATCACATCGGTTCCCACCCCGGCAACCCTCCTGCCCTGGTCGTCGATGACGACGGCGCGGCCCGTCTTCCCTATCCGGGTTAGGTTCGTCATGTCCCAAAGATCCTCCAGGTTGAAGACACCCACGAGGACGAGTGTCTCCCCACCTCCTCTCTCTAAAGCCGGTGCCGACGGCACAACAGGCACAGACACTATAAAGGCAGGGGTCGAGAACTTGGAGGAGACGAAAGGCCCGGTTATCTTCGGGGAATTCCTCATAAGACCCTTTTTATCTATCTTATCTTCGGGAAAGCCATAAACGCCGCCCCGGGCCGCGATCTCACCATCCCTTAAAATAAAGAGGGCCATGATATCGGGGGAGAAGCTCGCTATCTTCTGAAGCTCCCGCTCCTTCTCACCCGTCGTCTTGTGGTCGCCTGTGATAACGGGGTTTTTGGAGAGGAGCTTCATCGTCTTGTAGGAGCCGTTGATCGATCTCGTGATGTCGCCGCTCAATCTCGTCCCTACCTCGACAAGCCTGTTTTCCGCCTCGACGGCCACGATTCGGTTGATCTCGTAGTAGGTGTAAAAGGAGATGAAGATGATCGGAATGAGCCCGACGTAGGTGAAAAGGAGAAAAAGCTTTAAAGAGATCCTTACCTTTCGCCTTTTTTTGTTCATCACTCAGGCCGGATACGGTTTTTGAAGGGGGGCCGTTGACAAAACATGATGTATCTCATAAGCCCCTGCGGAAAAATGAAAACGTTATATATTTTAGACTTCCAATAAACATAATTGGTTAAAAAATCTTGACGGGCAAAATCTCCATCTGTGCCAAAGGAGAAGCATCAGAAAACCACCCCGGTTATTTAAGCAGCGCAACCAGAAGCGCCGCCCCCCCGAGGAGAAAAGCGGCCACCAGTCCGGTGATCAATATCCAGACCCTGTTAAAGACCGCAAAGAGGCGCCGATTCTGCTCGTGTATCTCGTTTTGGAGCATGGTAACGAGGCCCGTCTGGTGATCGGTGGTCCTTGAAAGGTCCGCCTCGATCCTCTTTACCTTCAACTCCAGGATGTCTTCCAGCCTCCTCTTCTCCGCCGCGCCCTTTTCGTCGAGGTTTTTCAGCGCCGTCTCGAACCTCCTGTTGTCCTGATCCCTGATTACCCCTATCCACTCCCTCAAAAAGTACTTCATATTTTCATCCTCCGCGACACTTCCCCCCTTTTCCTCCTCAATCACCCCCCCGGAAATTTCACTCCCCTTGTCACCCGCCCCCGCTTCTCTCTCGATCTCACCTCTTTTGCTTGTGACCTTACCCTTGGGCGGCGACTTGATTATCCCCGCGATCTCGTCGGTGTGCCTCTCGTACCGATCGAGGAACTCATCGGTGACCTCCATGAGCTGGTTGTGATCGAGGCTCTTCAGATAGTCCTCGACCACCTCATAGAGGGTCGCTATATTCTCGTCCTTATCGTTATCGCCCAAGACATCGCTTCCTTCGACGTTGTCCCTCTCTTCCTTGTCCCTGCCCTCCCTTATCTGCTTTATCCATTTCTTCATAACATCCACCTTTTTAAGCGACTCACCGTCCCGGCAACAGGTCTCCAAATATTTTTCACTTGATACATAGGCTATCATCTCCTCAATTTCCGGTCAAGCAATAATATTGACGGACGGAAGCCCGAATTCCGTCCAAATCCGGGCCATGTTGACTTTCGACACCGTAAGTGTTATATAGAGTCGGATTCAAATAGCTAAGAAAGGTAAAAAATATGAAGCCCCCGAGAAAGCTCACGGTAATTCCCCTTATCGTTGTCTTCTGGGACGAGCCTATGTGGCGGGGAAAGAGAAAGGTCTTCACCGACAGGGTCGACGACCTCGATGCCGCCCTCGGCGATTTCACCCCCTGCTCGATGACGATCTACGCCGGGCCCGACTACCACATGAGCGAGGACAAGACCTCCCCAGCCTACTGGCAGGTCAGGTTCTTCACAGAAAAAGGGTGCAAGTACAGGGGGGTCAGGGTTCCGGACGTGGGGGGAAGGGAGGGGGCCGAGGTGGTACTCCCGCCCCTCGGGCCGGGATTCTATCAGGACTGTATGTTTCCGGAGGGGCTGAACTGGACCGAGGAGATCGACGGGAGGATGGTCTTCACGAAGATAAAGTCGATCAGGTTTGTTGAGCACAAGTTCACGGTATTCAACGACTACGTCCCTCCCCAGTTGAAGGAAAAGAGAAAAAAATAGAGCATAATCTGCAAGATTAAATCTTTGGCCGAGTTGGCCAGGTTGGATATAATGGAGCACCTCACCATATCGTTTCTGCTGACCCGGCGCTGCAATGCCCGGTGCAGGCACTGCGGCGCCTGGCCCGCCTCGAAAAAGTCGGGGGTAAAATCGGAGGCCGACTCCGACTTCACCACAATAGACCTCCACGACTTCATCGACCAGATCGCCGAGACTCCGGTGATCGAAGCGGTGGGGCTCACCGGCGGTGAGGTCTTCATCGTAAGGGAGCTCCTCTACTACGCGGTCGAGAGATTGCGGGAGGTAAACATCCCCTACACGATCGTGACAAACGCCTTCTGGGCCAAGACCCTTGAGATGGCAAAGGAAATCCTCTCCGACTTCAAGGACACGATCGGAATCGGGCTCTCCGCCGACACGTTTCACGACGAGTTCATCCCTGTAAAAAACGTCGTCAACGCCGCCAAAGCGGCCGAATCCCTGAAAATCCCCTACATCGTCAGGGCGACGATGAAGGCGGACGACACCGAGGAGGGCCTTAAAGGTTGGTTTGAAAAGGAGGGGCTCCCGAATCTCGACGTCGTTCAGTTCGCGCCGGTGATGTACATCGGAGAGGCGACGGAAAGGATGGCGCCGGAGGAGTTCCCGGATAAAAACCCCGCTCTCCCCTGCCTCTCCTTGAGGACACCTTTCATCATGCCCGGCGGGGACGTATACGCCTGCTGCGGGGAGGCAGCGAACATCGAGGGGAATCACCCCCTGTGCCTCGGGAACCTGAAGGAGACGCACTTAAAGGAGATTATCAAGAGATACGACACCGATCCCTTCCTAAAGGCCCTCTACACGATCGGCCCCAGGGCGGTGTTCGACCTCCTGAAGGAAAAACCGGCGACGCCGAGGGACGAACTCCTCCTACGCTCCCCCTGCGGGACGTGCAGGCTCCTGTTCGAGGATAGGGAGAGAACGGAGAAATTGTCAAAAATATTAAAAGAAGGCTCGTCCGCTTGAAGCGACGGAAGTGATATACTTTTTTTGTTTAATCCTCCCCCCGGTATTTCACAACACCCCCCACATCCCCCAGGTCGTCGAGGAGCTCATCCACATCCTTTTTCAACACGGGATGAACCGCGTCCGGGGCGATCTCCGCCAACGGGACGAGAACGAAAGACCTACACGCCATCTCCGGGTGGGGGATTATAAGCTCCATCCCATCGACCGCGGTCTCGATAACCAGATCTTCGAACAGCAGGATGTCTATATCGATGAACCTCGGCCCCCACCGGACGGTATCGCCCCTCCCCATCTCCCTCTCTATCTCCTTGAGCCTCACTATCAGCTCCTCCGGGGAGATAGTCGTTTCTATCTTAAGGGCGCCGTTCAGGAACCTCGGCTGATCGGTAACGCCCACTGGCTCAGTCTCATAGAGGGAAGACGATGACATCACGTCGACGCCTTCCATCCCGGAGATCAGCAATTCTGCCGTCTCGAGGTTCTTCGCCCTGTCTCCGATATTGGAGCCGAGCCCCAAAAATGCGGTCTTTTTCACCATAGCCCCTTTATAGCACGGCGGTAAAACCCGCCGCAATATTAATCTATATAATCTATACAATCTCTGCAATCTCCCCGATCTCTTTATTTTACTTGAAAAATAGTTTATTTATGCTATAAAATAGTGTCGTCTTATAACAATGAGCCTTCGGAGAAAGATAAAACCGATTATTTCTAATTTTTTCGGATTTTTAATATCATGACCGAAGAAGCCGTTAAAAAAGGAGAGGATGCTTCGGCCTTAAAGGAGAAGCTCTCCACCCTTCCCGCGGTGGACAAGCTCCTTATGCACCCGAAGGTGGAAGACCTCGTCGACAAATACTCCAAGAAGGTGGTGAAGAGGGCCGTTCGGGAGGCGATCTCAATTACCCGGGAAAGACTCCTCTCCGACGACGAGGGGGTCGATGTTACCGAGTCGTCCATGATCTCCCTTATTGAGGAGTGGCTTCTGACATCCCACAAGACCACCTTGAGACCGGTCATTAACGCCACCGGGATCGTGCTCCACACGAACCTCGGCAGGGCGCCCCTCGGAAGGGACGTTCTGGATAACGTCATCAGGATAGCGGGGGGGTATTCAAACCTCGAGTTCGATCTGGACAAGGGGGAGAGGGGCTCCCGCTACGATCACATCGGTAAGCTGATAGGTGAGATCACGACGGCCGAGTCCTCCATCATCGTAAACAACAACGCCGCCGCCGTCCTCCTTGTAGCCAACACCCTGTCAAACGGGAAGGAGGTCATAGTCTCCCGGGGCGAGCTCGTGGAGATCGGGGGCGCCTTTCGTATCCCGGACGTAATGGAAAAGAGCGGCGCAAGGCTGAAAGAGGTGGGGACGACAAACAGGACAAGGCTCTCCGACTACGAGGCCGCTATCGGGCCGGAAACCGGAATGATCTTGAAGGTGCACACGTCCAATTACAGAATCGTCGGGTTCACTGAGGACGTCCCCGCATCGGAGCTCGTGAAGCTCGCCAAAAAGCATAATATCCCTGTGGTGGAAGATTTGGGGAGCGGGTGTCTGGTCGATCTCGCCCGGTTCGGCCTCCCGAAAGAGCCGACGGTCGTCGAGACCGTGAAGTCGGGAGTGGACGTCGTTACGTTTTCGGGAGACAAGCTTCTGGGCGGCGGTCAGGCCGGCTTCATCTTGGGCAAAGAGGAGACAATTAAAAAGGTGAGGCAGAATCCCCTCAACCGTGCGCTGAGGATCGACAAGTTCACCCTGGCGGCGGCGGAGGCCACGCTTCTAATGTACAGGGACGTCGAGATCGCGCTGAAGAAGATCCCCGCCCTCTCGATGATCACGATGCCCTACGACAAGACACAGGCGAGGGTCAAGAAGATAGTAAGGAAGATAAACAGCGTACCGCACCCCGGGTTCGACGTGGTGAGCGCGGACGATTTTTCTCAGCCGGGGGGCGGGTCTTTTCCCACGGCGGATATCCCCACGAGGGTGGTCTTGATATTTCCAAACGAGATCGGCCCGGACAAGCTGGAGGAGATGTTGAGGGAACAGGATCCGCCGATAATCTCCCGCATCGCTCAGGAGAGGGTGATCATCGATCCGAGGACGATAACGGACGGCGAGATCTCGAATCTGACCAAGGGGATCCTTAAGGCCATGGGGGCGATCTAAATCGATCGGGAGGGGCCCTCTTCCGTCGATATTCAGCGAGATCCGTTTCTATATAGATATGTCTAACGTGAAAATAATCTTACAATCTTGAGGAAGAGACAGCGAAGTTAATCTAAATATCCCGATTGTTTTCGATCTTTAGGAGGAAATCGATGTCCGAGGAAGTCATGGTAGGTGAAATAGTCAAATTCTTCGCCAAGCCGAGCGTCGCCGCCATCAAGGTAACCGACGACGCTATCAAGGTGGGAGACGAGCTTCACTACAAGGGCGCCACAACCGATTTTACAGAGGTGGTCGAGTCGATGGAGGTGGAAAATAAACAGGTTGCGGAAGCCCCCTCCGGCTCCCTTGTGGGTATCAAGGTGGGCGAGAGGGTAAGGCCGGGAGATATGGTCTTTAAGGTGTCGTCTTAAAGCTTTATGCTCATCGAAATCAAAGATCTGTACCAGCACTTCAATCGGGGAACACCCATTGAAAAGGAGGCGCTTTCAGGGGTAAGTCTCGAGATCGAGGCGGGGGAGTTCGTCGCCCTGATCGGGGAGACCGGCTCCGGGAAGACGACCCTGGCGCTACACCTGAACGGCATCCTCATCCCGACGGCGGGCAGCGTCCGCGTCGGGGACTTCGTTGTCGGGCCGGACACAAAGAAGACGGGGGCCTTGACAGAGAGGGTCGGGCTGGTATTCCAGTATCCGGAGCACCAGCTCTTCGAGGAGACGGTCCAGAAGGAGCTGAAGTTCGGCCTGAGACATAAAAAGGAGAGGCTTAACGAAAAGGAGATCGAAATGATGGTGAGGAGGGCGGCGGATCTCGTCAACCTCGACTACGACGCCCTTAAAAACCGCTCCCCCTTTACGCTGTCGGGCGGTGAGCAGAGAAAGGTGGCCATCGCATCTATACTTTCCGTCGATCCCGATATCCTCATTTTCGATGAGCCCACCCAGGGACTCGACGCCGAGTCGAGAACCGAGACCATCGGAAACATAAAGGAGCTGAACAGAAAAGGGAAGACGATAATACTGATCTCCCACGTAATAGAAGAGATCATAAACGCGGCCGACCGGATAATAATCCTGAGAGGCGGAAAGGTTGCGGCGGACTGCCCCTCCTCCGAGCTCTTTTCCGATCCGGAGGCCGAAGAACACCTTGGGAGCTTTATGCCGGAGGTCACGGAGCTCTTGATCCGCCTCAAGGAGAGAGGATGGGACGTTAATACAGACACCTATAAGGCAGAGGACGCCCTGAAGGAGATCCTGTCCGCCTTAAAGGGGGCGTCAGGCGCCCTAAAAAAAAATAGTGCCACAAATTCGGGGAGTTTATTATGAAATCGATAAATAGAGGCTTTTTTCTTTTGGTCCCGCTCCTTATATCGCTCCTTCTCGTCTCGTGCGGTGGGGAGAAAAAGATATCACCGGCGGGAGATACGACCGAGGCGGTGAAAAAGGGGGGGGTGTTCGCCGACGTCGTCGCCGCGATCTCCGAAGACGATTCAGAGCCCCCGGAGCTCGCCTTCGAGAAGGGGGAGATGACAAAAAAGGAGTGGAAACTATTCATCCGGGCGAGAAACCGCCTCTACGTCCCGATAGAGACCTACGATTACTACCACTCGGACGATGAATACGGTGACGAATCGGAGGGGGAGGAAAAAGTCGACTCCCTCGACGATATTCTGAAAGCGGAGAGGGAGCAATACCTGACGCTTCGGAGATCTCTCGGCAATACGGTAAAATCATACGGTGAAGTGAAAGAGAGCGTCGATGAAAAACTGAAAGATTTCTTCGACGACCTCACGGAGCTTACGGAGATGATCCCTGAAGCCAAAAGGGAAAAGGTATTGGAAATAGTCTGTCTCAGATTCAGCAACATCCTTCTGAAACAGGGGGTACTGCCGGAGTCCTATTCGGCCGAATCCCCGAATAAATAGCTGAAATAACAAAGGAGGATCGCTATGAAAACGAAATCGCGTCGTAATTCGTCAAGGGGGATCCGGTTTTTAATCACGGTTCCCATCGCGATTTTTATCTCCTGTGCACTCCTGATAGGCCCCGCGGCGGGAAGCGAAGCGGGGGGGCTTATCGATAAGGTCTCCGGCAGAGCGGAGACGCTGATATATTTCAAGGATATCAAGAAGGGCCTGAAACCGTTTCTCAAAAGCACCTTCTACGGCGAGGCGGAAGACCTGTCCGTCTTAAAGGGACCGATAAGGACCGACGTCTCGGCCCCGGCGATCTCCACTTTGGGGGATATGGAGAAATCCCTCGGTATTTCGATCACCCCGGGAAGGGCCCTCTTGCTGATAGGAAAGGAAGCCGCAATATACAAAACCCGGGCGGGCGGCGGCAGGGCGGCGGTGGCGGTCTTCGAGATCGGCTGGCTCAAGAGGTTTCTGCTCAAGACCTTATCCAACCTCAAAGACAATATCTCAAGAGAAGAGATCGACGGGCTTTCCGTCTACTCGGCAAATGCGGGAGACAAAAAAGTCTATTACGCCATAACGGCGAGCCACGTTATTTTTTCCGACTCCTCCCTGGCGCTCAAGGTCCAACACGATGCGCTTTCCGGCGGCGGCGACACCATCGTGAACGACCCCGGCTTCAAAGCGGGGGCGGCCGCAATCCCCGCCGGATACCACGTGTTGATCTATCACAAAATATCGGAGCCGGCGGCCTACGAGACGGGCCTCCTGAAAAGGGGCGAGAGGCTTATTAGTGAGGTCGACTCGATCTTCACCTCGACAACTTTCACCGAAAACGGCGCCGACGTGAGCCTTTACGCACCCCTGAAGTCCGGATATACAGACAAGGTCCTTTCCGGCCTTGGAGAGGTCGGTAAAAAACCGGCGCCCGAGATAGAATATCTCCCGTCGGAGACGGCGGGATTTGTCGCCTTTAACTCCTACGACCCGGCCATCCTCTACGCAAATTTCATCAAGAACTGGTTTTCCGGCGTCTTTGAGCGGGTAAACTACGTGTCGATCCTCCAGAAGTGGAAGACCGAGGCGGGCTTTGATTTCGAGGGGGGTGTCCTGAGCAACATTACGGGGGGAACCCTTCTGGCGGTGACGGGAATCGGCTACGAGGGGAGAGAGCCGTACGTAAAGGTGTTCTCCTGCCTCGGCGTGAAGGAGGGTGGAGAGGAGGCGGTCTCCGAGAACCTCTCGAATATCTTCGACTACGCCTTTTGGGACGACGGCCCGAGCTACCTCGAGTACGGCGGGGCCGCCCTCCACTACATGGGCGAGCTGTGGGAAGAGGAGGTGGATTGGAGCGGCAGCAAATATATCAAGACCAGAGTGGCCAACCCGGGCTTCGCCCTTAACGGCAACAGGCTCTATTTCTACAGGGACATATCGACTATAGGACGGCTGCTGAACGCCCCCGTACTCAATAGTATAAACGAGACGGGCGGCAAAGGGCTTTTTGACGAGGACTTCCTCGTAAAGAGCGGCCCCTACGTCGACGCCCAGAATGACCTCCCCCTGGGAAGCTACGACCTCTACGCCTATCTGTCGGGCGAAAACCTCACGAACACCGTAGAGAAGTATATAATCAACCTGAACGCTCACTACCGCTACTTCCTCTACGAGGACGCGGAAAAGAGATTCATCCCCCTGCTTGAGCTTACGAGACAATCCTTCGTCTCGTTCTACGGCGGCATAAACTTCGGTGAAGACGCGGTTGAGGGGAAGTTCAGACTCGTCGCAAAAGACCTCGACTGAAAACCGCCGGGGAGGGGAAGGTGAGGGAAAAAAGGCAGGACAGATGTTATTTCCGGGGGAGGTTGCTTCTCTGTCTTCTGGCCCTCCTTTTTGCCTCCTGCTACGGGAGTCCCGAAAGCCTTGATCTTAAGGCCTCGAAGGGGGAGATTCACGCCAACGGGGAGGAGACCCTCACCGTGACGATAAGGGCCGTGGACGATAAAAGCAGGACCGTCAAGAACGCGGAAATTCCGGTCGAAGTCTCGGTCTCGGGCGCAGACGTCCTGATGATAGAAAAAACGCCCGTTACGCTCGAGGGGGGGGAAAAGGATCTCACCTTTATCTCTACCTTCGAGGCGGGAGGCGTGAAAATTACCGCAAACTCCGACGGCCTCAAAGGGGGAGAGGCGACATTTAAGGTCATACCCGACTACCGCGACGGGGACGGGGACGGCTTTCCCGACGTTGTGGAGCTCTTCGGAGACACCGATCGCCTCAACTTCAGGCGGTGGCTCTGTGCCGTGGGCGAATCTCAGGTCTACGAGAAGAACCGCCGCTGGGCCGATGTAAACAACGACTGCGCCGGGCTTATCCGCTTCTCCTACTCGGAGGCGCTTAAACTCCACGACGCCCGGTTCTTATCCAGCTACAGCGCCCTCGTAAACCCGGCCAACCCGGACATAAAGAAGTACAACTACCCGGACGTGCCCCTGCTTAATGAGAAAATCTTCAGGACCGGGGACGGGACATTTTCCATAGCAGATATCGAAGGCGATCCCAAGAAATTCTCCCCGTCGGCGACGGCGGGACACATCCTCCTCTACAACGTGGTCCCCCTGGGAAAGGGGGGCGAGGGGGTCCTCCCTGGGGATATCATCTTCTACTTCAACCCGGACAATCCGAGGATGCCCTACCACGCGATGATATTTCTCGGGGAGTGGGGGACAGAGGAAGGGGGCGATGATCTCAGCGGCGGCGGCGACGAGAAAGTAACGGACGACTGGGTGGTCTACCACACGGGGCCGAGGGAAACCGACCGGGGCGAGGTGAGGAAGGTGAGGCTCTCGACCCTAATGCATCACCCGGAGATGCGCTGGCGTCCCGTAGATGAAAACGAGAACTTCCTGGGGTATTTCAGGTTTAAAATACTGGATTAATTTTGCGACGTTTATCCAGACTTAGTCATTATTGTCTTGACAATTGGACATACATTGCATTAATATACCATAAAAAGTATCTCTTTGTACTTCACAGCATTTCTCATTCACGTATTTCGATTAGCCGCCGTTTCACCTCTAATCTCATTTTGAACCTGATTAGAAATTAGTCTACCAATTTACAATAGATGAAAGCCGGTTCGGATTGAAAAAGGTCCCGCGATACAGGCTCGCTTTGAGATCGTCGGTCAAATAAACAATAGCATAACGTATTGTTTGTCATGCCTAATTTATAATTTTTCAGTTAAACGATTCGGCGGACGGCGTTACTTAAAGACAAAAAAATTCTCAATAAAAACGTCGGGCCAATTAAGGGATTGAAAAGTTCGACAAAGAAGGGGGCAATGCATTCACAATGGACAGGAAATCGGGCGAAGCGTAACTCGAATCCGATTTAATTGATTCGGTCCGCTCCGAGATGCTGAAAGCTTACGTCCAAATAAGCGGTTATACGAATTTCATATGGTGAGGAAATGATGCGACCTTCTTGAGTCTTCGGGGATATAGATTCACCAAATAAGCAAAGGGAGGATAAAAATGGCGAAAAAAGATAAAAGGACGATGAAGAAGTTCAGGAAAAACGTAGCGATATCTATCGACGGCGGGGGAATCAAGGGTGTGGCGGCCGCAAGGGCCTTGATCGACCTCGAGGCGGAGCTTTTTAAGAACGATAAATCCTTTGTCGACACCTTTCGCCTCGTGGCGGGAAGCTCCACCGGGGCGATTATCGCCGCGTGTATCACATCCGGTGTAAAGGCCAAAAAGATATTCGATCTCTATACGAGCTTGGGCGGATTGGTGTTCAAGAAAAACCCACTGCTTCGACCCTGGCCGTTTTGCAGCCATCGCTACAGCAACAAGGCCCTTAAACAGGAGCTGACAAAGCTCATCGGCGACAGGAAGATGAAGGATTTCTGTAAAGGAGATCGACCCATAGACCTCGTCATCACGACCCTCGACATCTTCGATAATCGCACAAGATTCATCAAGCCGTGGAACAAGCCGACCGAAGAAGAAATAAGGATCGCCGATGAAACGAACGGGGAAGAGGTCGATTTCACCGACTGGACTGTGGTCAAATCGGTGCTGGCGTCCAGCGCTGTGCCCTCTCTGTTCCCCCCCGTGGACGGTCACTACGCCGACGGCGGATTCGGCGCATACGGAAATCCCTGTTACTATGCGGCCTTCGAGCTCGCATACTGCCTCGGCTGGGAGGCGAAGGACACCACCCTCATAAGTATAGGAACCGGCAGGGAAAAACCTATTGAGAAGAAACCCAGAACCGCTTTCGGCTGGATCATGCCCATCATCGACTCCTTTCGCCAGTCTTCCAACGACCAGCAGGTGTTCCTTGTGCAGAACTTCTTTAAAGAGCTCGACTTCCGCCGCTTTCAGGTCGATATAGATGAGTATATCAAACTGGACGACGCCTCCCCTAAAAACATCGAACTCCTTAAAAAGTACGGGGAGGAGCTGGGGAGAAAGATCAAGGAAAATGATTGGGAAAAGAAAGAGCCGATCCAACATCCGGGCGGAGAATGCTCAAAGCTGAAATGAGGCCCCCTGCTTGCGAGGGAAATAACTACGATCTGGACGGCCCCCTTAATTCACGGTGGTTTTTAGGACTTGTTTTTGATAACAAATGATTTTCAATATCTTTAAGTAACGGGAGGCCCTTCTCCAGCATCTGGAGAACCTGGCCTCATCGATTTTTAAAATATCAAATTTTAAAGGAGGGTAAGATGCAAAGGGATTTTCACTATTATTGTATAGGAGTCTTGGCAAAGGCCGCCGGCTTCAGCTCGAAAGACGCCCTCACCATAGCCTACGCGTCACAATACGTCGACGACGCAACGCAAGGCGGACGAATACCCATAAAAAAATCCCCTAACGACATCAGAATCGATCCGGTGCGCACGGCACACAAAGGTTTGAAGGTAAGATCTATATTCTGGTCCGAGCAGAAGAAGATTCTAATCTCATTTCATTTCATTCCGCCGAGGTTTTACGAGCCGCCCGGATGGGGATTTGAATACGTAACAGAGCCCGCCCAACTTAAAAAGACCAAAAAATCCGAAGAATTCGGCATAAAGTTCGCCGATACGCTTTTAGAAGAGGCCCTCAAGGGAAAAAAGGAGTGTGAATGCTGGGAATCCATGATAACGGATTTCGAGCTGTTTCGTCTCTGCCGCATAGGGATAGCCCTGCACACCTATGCGGACACCTGGGCGCATCAAGGGTTTTCCGGAAGGAAAAACGAAGAAAACGAGGTGATAGATATCCAGGTCAAAAAAAACAATGTGATGAAGCTTATGAAGCGTAAATTTAAAATTAAAATCCCATGGAAAGCGGGACCCCGAATAGGTCACGCAGAAGCCGGTTTTTACCCGGACTACCCTTTTTTGGTCTGGGAATACACAAAGAAATCGACCGGCGAATTAGTTCCGCGTAATAACACGAAGGAGTTTCTCAAGGCGGCGGAGACGATCTACAAAAAACTGTCGGAAACCCAAAAGACCCCCTATAAAAAATGGAATGAAATCAAAAAGAGGATAGAAAAGCAGCTGAAATACGTGGGAAGGGATCTTGAGGATCGGTGTGAGAACTGGAGAAATAACTTTTACGACTTCTTTGATGACCTCCAGTTTCCCGAAAAGTTCAAATACGATAAAACAGATTGGTGGAGAACCGCTTTTCAAGTCTTAAAAGGAGATGGCCATGATTGGGACGATTATTACAAAGGTGTCGAAATCCGAAGAAAAATGATAATAAAAGACGACTATTTCAAGTCGCCGTTTTACCATTTCCACAGGGCCGCGCTGCTGCAACGGGACTTCGTGCTCGAAAGGTTGCCGTGATGAAAGCGAGATGCTGGAAATTGAAGAGCGGCTGAAAAACCGTAAATCTTCAGTCTATTGATTTTTTTGATAATACTCTCTGAAAAGGATACTGTTTAATGTTGTGGGGCCATACGGCTGTTCCCACAACATCCGAGGAGTAGAGTGCGCTTGAAATTCGTTGATTAAGGCGCCCTATCGCCCGCCTTAAAAAGGCGGGCACTCGACACTTTCTTCAAGGAGAAGAATCATGAAAGAATTCAGGAAAAACGTCGCCATATCGATCGACGGCGGCGGGATCAAGGGGATCGTCGCCACAAAAGCGCTCTCCATGCTGGAGGATCATCTCATACAGACCGGCTACATAAAAAAGAGGCTCAACGAAAAGGTCCATCTGTTCGCCGGCACATCCACCGGCGCAATAATCGCCTCCGCCCTGGCCTCAGGGGTATCCGCAAACGACCTTAACGGCTACTACAGGAAGCTGGGAAGGGACGTCTTTAAAAAGCTCTTCCCCGGCTACACCTCCCTAAGGATGGTCTTCACGGGAGAGTACTACTCCAACAAGAAGCTAGAATCTCTTCTGAAGACAATTTTGGGCGAGAAGATTGGTGAAGGGGCGAAGATGAAATATTTCTATTCTTTAGATCCCAAGATAGACGTTGTCTTCACTACGTTTGATATTACATCAAACAGAACACGCTTTATAAAGCCGTGGAACGTGCCGGAAAAGAAAAAGGATGAAAACTTTACCGAGTGGCCGGTTGTAAAGGCGGTTCTGGCATCCAGTGCCGCCCCTACATACTTCCCTCCAGTCAAGGGCGAATACGGTCAATATATAGACGGCGGCGTCGGCTCCTACAACAATCCCTCGTACATCACCGCATACGAGATAACCCACCACCTGAATGAAAAAAGGAAATGGACCACCAAAAACACGACCCTTATAAGCATAGGCACCGGAAGGGACAAACCCATTGCAGAAAGCTTGGAAGATATCAGATTGGACCCGGTGAAATTCGCTAAAGCAATGTTAGGGGCCTTCATGCAATCGGCTAACGATCAACAAAACGATCTGACCAAGGAGTTTCTCCATCCTCTCGATTTTCGCAGATTCCAAGTGGATTTGGATGAGGAGATCGAATTGGACGACGTAAAAATGCTCAAAAAGCTGGAGGAACACTACGGGAAAAAAATGGGAGAGTTGATTCTTGATTACGACGGAAAAAGCGAAGCGGATAAGGATAAATCTAAAAAAAGAGACGTCGGGAAAAAGAAAAGGAGCAAGGGTACTCGAAAACCTCGTAACGCTTAAAGATATAGGTCGTCTTTTCGGATCCCTTAAGCCGCGCAATTATCGAATCTTATTCTCGAGTACGGCAAAAAGGGGGGGGCCTTGTTCGCATCCCTTTCATCTTCGCATACCCCCCTCCAAGGTTTTCACCGGCGGTCAATCAACGGTTTTTTCCATCCATTTTAATCGAGAAAAAGGGGTTGTTAAAAGACTTGCTTTTTTGACCGATTTGGTGTAACATTATATCTTAAAAATTAAGACTCCTCTCTCCAGATAGATTTAAACTTATATCAGAAATAGAACATCGAGGCCGAGTTTTTTGCTCGGCCATACAGCCGTTCACAAGGAAATCATGCTCAGATCTCAGAAAGCAGAAACCTACAAGGAATACGACAAGACTCCGGATAAATACCTCCCCCCGATCAAAACCTTCGCCGAGCTGAATTTGGACAACCGCACGGCCGCGGGCATAAAGGACGTTGGGTTTATAAGCCCCACAGATATCCAATCGATGGCCCTTCCCTACACCTTGGGGGAATTCGACCTCATAGGTCAGGCCCAGACCGGAACGGGGAAGACCGCCGCCTTTCTCATAACGATTTTCGAAAAGCTCCTCAAGACCGAAAAAAAGTCGCCGACTCTCCCAAGGGCCCTGATTATCGCCCCCACCCGGGAGCTCGCCGTTCAAATAGAAAAGGAGGCCCGGGACATCGGCACCCACACCGGTCTTACCTACACCGCCGTCTTCGGCGGGGTGGACTACAAAAAGCAGGCGGACCGCCTGAAGGCGGGCGTCGACATCGTCGTGGGGACGCCGGGGCGCCTCATCGATTACATGAAGCAGGACATCCTGAAGACGAAAGGGATAGAGGTTCTCGTCATCGACGAGGCGGACCGCCTCCTCGACATGGGCTTTATCAGGGACCTACGCTTTATGCTGAAGAGGCTGCCCAAGTACTCAACCAGACAGACGATGCTATTTTCCGCCACGATAAACTTCAGGGTCATCGAGGCGACATACCAATATATGAAGATACCGGTGGAGGTCTCGGCCACCCCGGAGAGCGTTACGGTAGACGAGGTAAGCCAGACTCTCTATCACGTGGAGAAGAGAAAGAAGTTTCGCCTCCTCCTCGGACTTGTCCAAAAGTCCGATGCCGAAAGGCTCCTGATTTTCTCCAACACTAAAAGCGGCGTCACGATGATAGAGGAGAGGCTGACCGAAAACGGCATAAAGGCCTTTGCCCTGACCGGCGACATCCCCCAGCGGAAGAGGCTTAAGATCATCGAGCGCTTCATGGGAGGGGAGATAAAGATCGTCATCGCCACCGACGTGGCGTCCAGGGGTCTTCACATCGAGGACGTCGGCTACGTCATCAACTACGACCTGCCCCAGAACCCCGAGGACTACGTCCACAGGATAGGCAGGACCGCCAGGGCCGGAAAGAGGGGCACCGCCATATCCATCGCCTCCGAGGACGACGTATATTATCTTGAGCCTATCGAGAAGCTCATCGACGGAAAGCTCCCCTTTGTGGTCGCGGACGACGATGACCTGGGAAAAAAGCTCGACGAGCCGATAAGAAAGAAAAGTGTGTCCGGCAAAAAAAGTAGAGAGGGGAGAAGAAGAAGCGGCAGGAAGAGGAGAGGCTGATAGTTCATTGACGTCTAAAAGCTCCACATGTTAGGGCCGGCAGGACTTTTTCCACAAGCCTATCTGAATTGCTGAATTGATATATGATCGAGGGGGCTTTCCAATCCGCTGAAGGGGAGATAACCTCCGATAATCTTGATACAGCGCGGCTCACGAGTCCCCTTTATTAATCAAGGCGACAAAACTCCTTTTAGGAAAATCAGAAGAACAAGCCGATGCAGACCTGCGACAGCGGATTTATAAGAGAGCTGACAATAAGAGCGTTGAAGCCCGAAGAAGCCGTCGAAGCGGCAAACCTGATTGAGAGGGTATTTGAAATATTTATCGCCCCCGATTACTCGACAGTAGGGGTAGAGCATTTCAAAGAATTCATAACACCCGAGGCGATAGCCAAGCGTCTTGGCGAGGGTTCGATTGCCCTTGTCGCCTCCTGTCAAGAATAAATCGTAGGTTTTATTGAAATACGAGATTCTTTCCACATTGCGCTCTTGTTCACTTCAGAGGATTGGTACAACATGGGTGTCGCAAAAAGGCTGCTCGATAAAGCCATTGAGAAGTATCGCGAAGAAAACAGAGACATAATACAGCTGACCGTCAACTCCTCACCATATGCAATACATATTTAAAGGAAGCTCGCGTTCACTATTATCGAGCAGGAACAGGAAATAAATGGTATGCGGTTTATAGTGATGTCAAAAAGGATCTAATTTTTTTAGCAAAGAAAGATTCAAACAAGGGCCGGGATTCTTATAAATCCCCCCTCCGGCTTCCCAAATATCTAAAATCCAAAAGTCGGCCTTCCTCCAGACACCCCTTTTGGGAGTGAACCTCCTCACTTCTTCATCTCGATCTCATACGCCTTGATCTTCTTGTGAAGGTGGCTCCTCTCCATCCCCAGCGCCTTTGCCGTCTTTGAGATATTGTTGCCGTTTTCCCTGAGCTTCTTCTCTATGAAGACCCGCTCGAAGTTCTCCCTCGCATCCTTTATGTTGTCGTTGGAAAAGAGCCCCTGCCCCGGCTCTATACCCACTCCAGACTTGATATATGCCGGAATGTCGTCCAGGCCGATAACGTCCCCCGGACTCATGATTATCAGCCTCTCGACGAGGTTCTTGAGCTCCCTCACGTTTCCGGGCCAGCGGTAGGCCTTCAGCAGACTAATCGCTTTTTCATCAATGGTCTTCTTCTGACGCATATCCTGTCTGGCAAACTCGTCAATGAAATGATCGATCAAGACCGGGATGTCCTCCAGGCGCTCCCTCAAGGGGGGGACGAAAAGGGGGATTACGTTCAGGCGGAAGTAGAGGTCTTCCCTGAAAGTGCCCTCTTTTATCATCTTCAACAGATCCCTGTTCGTTGCGGCAAAGACCCTGACGTCGACGCGAATGGTCTTGTTTCCCCCGACCCTCACGAATCTCTGCTCCTGCAGTATCCTGAGAATCTTGGCCTGGGTTTTAAGGCTCATGTCGCCTATCTCGTCGAGGAAGATCGTGCCCCCGTCCGCCACGTCGAACTTACCCGATTTTTTCCCGGTGGCCCCGGTAAAGGCCCCCTTCTCGTAGCCGAAGAGCTCGCTCTCGATAAGCTCCTCGGGGATGGCCGCACAGTTCACCTCCACGAAGGGTCCGTCCTTCCTCATGCTCATCGAGTAGAGCTGCCTTGCCACCAGCTCCTTTCCCGTGCCGTTCTCCCCGCTTATCAGGACGTAGCTGTCGGTGGGGGCGGCCCTCTTTATCTCGTCTTCGAGCTTTTTCATAGCTATGCTTTCCGCGACTATGGTGGACGTCTGGTCAAACTTCTGCCTGTAGAGGGAAACCTCCTTTTCCAGGTGTCTCTCCCTCAGGGCGTGGTCTATGGTGATAACGACCTTTTCGAGGGAGAGGGGCTTTTCGATGAAATCGTACGCGCCGAGCTTTGTGGCCTTGACCGCTGTCTCGATGCTTCCGTGGCCGGAGATCATCACCACCGCCACCTCGGGAAAGTCCTCTTTTAGCTTTCTCAACGCCTCGATCCCGTCTATCTGCGGCATCCATATGTCAAGGAGTATCAGGTGGGGCCGCTCCGTCTCCACAAGCTCCAGCGCATCCGCACCGTCGGCCGCCGTAAAGACCGCGTAACCTTCGTCGGCAAGCGCCCCGGAGAGGGATTTCCGGATGCTCTCCTCATCGTCTACAATCAATATCTTCTTCTTCATGACGTACCAACGGGAAGATCTATGATAAATTTCGCCCCCTTCGGCTTGTTGTCAATAACCCTTATGAAGCCCCTGTGGTCGGACACTATCGTGTTTACAATGGTAAGACCGAGACCCGTCCCGCTCTTTTTGGTGGAATAGTAGGGCTCGAAGAGGCGGTTTTTCCCGTCCGGCGTAACTCCCATTCCGGTATCGGAAATGGTAAGACGGACCATGTTAAGATATTTGAGAAAAGAGGTCTCTATCCTGATCTCCCCCTTTCGCTCCCCTTTCTTCTTCCCCTTCTCCTTGTCGATGGCCTCAACCGCGTTCTCCATGAGGTTGATGAGGACCCGCTTTATCTGCTCCCGGTCGAGGTTCATTATAGGTATCTCCTTATCTGCCTTAAATTTATATGTTATATTTTTATTGGCGTCCTTGTAGAGGCTCATCGCCTCCTTCACAATCTTGTTCAGATCGTTCGGCTTCGGCTTGGCGGAGGGCATCCTCGCAAAGAGGGAGAACTCATTGACCAGCGATTTCATCTCGTCCACCTGCGTGATGATCGTCTTTGTGCATTCGTCCAGGACCTCGCCGTCCCCGTCGATCTTGTCAAGGTACTTCTTTCTTATTCTCTGGGCGGACAGCTGAATGGGAGTCAACGGATTCTTTATCTCGTGGGCGATCCTCTTTGCAACCTCCCTCCAGGCGGCCATCTTCTGGGCCTTCATTATCTCGGTAATGTCATCAAAGACCGCCACCATACCCATGTAGTTTCCCTCCTCGTCGACGAGATCGTTCATATGGGCCATCAAAGTCAGGGTCCTGTCCTCCAGGGGTATCTCCACCTGTTGCTGGACAAAGCCCTCCTCGGAGCTCTTCAGGTCTTCGATAAGACCCATGACTATTTTGTAATGAACGGGGCGGAGCACCTCGTTATAGGGACGGTCGATAACCTTCGACGTCTTTATCCCTATCATCCTCTCGGCGGCCTTGTTTACGGTGGTCAATATCCCGTCCTTGTCTATCGAGATCACCCCCGCCGTAACGTTCCTCAGGATGATCTCCATGTAGCGCCTTCTCTGATCCAGCTCCAGGTTCGAGCTGGACAGCTCGTTGTATACCCTCTTGAGCCTTCTCGACTGGGTCTTCAGGTCCTGGGTCATGTTGTTAAAGGATGAGACCAGGCTCCCGATCTCGTCCTTGGCG
>CAZIWT010000001.1:0-110583 GCA_964542895.1 uncultured Thermodesulfobacteriota bacterium | reverse complement strand
GGGATAACAGGGGGCAGGTTTAAAGTCCGGGGTGTGATAAATGGAGGTGTGGGATTTGGGATGGGGCAGGTTGTTATTTGGGATATTTTATTTGTTCACGATAGATATTTGTATTGTAATAGTAATAGCCGACAATAATCCACTCGTTTAGAGAAAAATATATATTTAAAGAGTCGACGAAAACTTTTAGGGTTTTTTAATTGAGAGCTGAAAAATATTCCCGCCTTGCTCGTTGATAAAAGGAGAGCCGTCTGACGGCTCGTCGTGGTTTTCCCGGAGCAAGGCTCATTAGGTGTAACGAGATCTATAAATACCGTTTCTGAAAGATGCAACATTACGAATATTACGGCCTGAAGTTGGATCCGTTTTCCAACACGCCGGATAACAGGTTCTATTACGAGAGCGCCCAGCACACCACCGCTCTGGCAAAGCTGATGTACGTCGCTCAGTCGATGAAGGGGCTCGCGATTCTCTTAGGCGATGTGGGGACGGGAAAGACGACGCTTGCAAGAAAGCTATTAATGTCCCTTCCCGATGACAAGTTCGAGGCTTCGATGCTCGTTATAATCCACTCCGGGATAACGGCGGACTGGCTCCTAAAGAAGATCGCGGCCCAGCTCGGTGTCGAAGATCCAAACGACGACAAGATGAAGCTTTTGAGTCAGCTCTATGAGAGGCTCGTCGAGATACAGGAGGAGGGGAGGTCGGCGCTGATCCTTGTCGATGAAGCGCAGATGTTAAAAGACAGGTCGATAATGGAGGAGTTCAGGGGGCTTCTTAACCTGGAGGTTCCCGGGAGGAAGTTCATATCGTTTATCTTTTTCGGGCTCCCGGAGATGGAAGAAAACCTGAGGCAGGACGAGCCCCTCAACCAGCGGGTCGCGCTTCGTTACGAGCTGGGTTGTTTCCACTTCAAATCCACCGAGAATTACATAAAGCACAGGTTGAGGGTGGCCGGCGCAAAGAAGATGCTCTTTACCAGAGAGGCGGTTCAGGTCATCCAGACCTATTCCAAGGGGATACCGAGGCTGATAAACAATATATGCGACAACGCCCTCCTGGAGGGGATGTTAAAGAAGTTAGACGTGATAGGAAGGGAGATAATAGAAAACGTTGCAAGGGAGCTGGGCTTAAGGGCGGCGTCAAAGGAGCTGTTAAAACAATTGGAGTCTCAGAAGGTAACTCCTATTCCTCTCCCGGAAGAATTTGTGCGGCCCAAGCTTCAGGCCGAGCATATCGATGAATTGGGGGATATGGGATTGATCGCCAAGCAGAGGAACGACTCGGCTCCTATAACTCAGGGGGCGGTAAACCTTCGAGAGGAAAGTAACGTAATTGTCGCAAAGAAGCCCGAGGTAAAGGATCAGGGGAGCGGTGATACGGATATAGACAAGCTTTTAGACGCTCTGGAGATAGATTAAGGTAAACCGGGGGCCGTTTCAAACACGTCTTGAACGTTTTTGAAGGGCCCCTTTTCCATTTGAATGCGAAAATAAGTGATAAAAAATATTGACTTCTTAAGCAATATTAAATATAATTTAGGTTTGAATGGGGTGGGGGGAAGGGGAGATGAGCGGATTAAATATGTTATCGCTTTTTTTGCGGGCATAACTCAGATGGTAGAGTGTAAGCTTCCCAAGCTTAAAGTCGCGGGTTCGAGCCCCGTTGCCCGCTCCAGTTTGAGACAGCGAAAGGGCCGTTAGATCGATGTATTTGGTATCGCTCTTTTTGTTGAATAATGTCTCCCTTTTGACGGACGATGTTGGTGCGTTTTTTTAGGTGAGATGGAATTTTGGGTCTGCTTTTGAAGGTGGGCTCTTAAGGCCCGCTTTTTTTATTTTTAGGGCCGAAAAAAGAGCTTTATGGGTCTTAACAGGGCGAATTGATCGGGTAAGCCGTTATCTTGAAACAGGAAGGGATCTTCGAAGGATTGGAGGGAACCCTCTGGAACATCGGCGAAAAGGCGTGCGGCCTTCACGGCGTGACCTTGGTGGAGCTTGAGGTCCAGAAGGGGAAGGGAAAGTGGCTTGTGAGGTTCTACATCGACCGTGAGGGTGGTGAGGAGGACGGGGTGGACGTGGAGGATTGCGCCGAGGTGAGCAGGGCGATAAGCAAGCTGCTCGATGCAAAAGACCCCATCGATTCACCTTATACCCTGGAGGTCTCCTCGCCGGGACTGGAGAGGCCCCTGAGGAGGGCGGAGGATTTTAAGGCATATGCGGGGAGTGAGGTAAAAATCAGGGTGAAAGATCCAGTTTCTGGGAGGAAAAATTTTACCGGGACTGTTTTGGGAGTGTCGGACGAGGGGGTATCAATAAAGACGGAGACGGAAGAGGAATTTACAGTCCCCCTGAAAAATATCAAGAGGGCGAGGCTTATATATCAATTTGATTGAAAGGCAATTTGACTAAACGGCTGTGTGATTAAATGATACCTGCTGGACAGTGTATATAGAATCAGGATTTTTTAAGACAACAGAAATCGAGGAGAAATAGAGAATTAAGTGGCATCAAGGTATATTACAGTGAAGGGCATTATAGATTTTGGAGGATTCTTAAGGTGAAACCGGCCGTCGGGCAATCTACGCAGTTTTACAGCCTGAACAACGTCCTGGAGCAGGTTGAAAAAGAGAAGGGCATATCAAAGGACGTTTTGATAGAGGCTATAGAGTCGGCGCTCCTAACAGCCGCAAAGAAGAAGTACGGGAACTTGAGGGAGATCGAGGCCACTTTCAACAGTGATCTGGGCGAAGTCGAGCTTTTCGAGTTCAAGGAGGTCGTGGAGGAGGTCATGGATCCCGAAAACGAGCTCTCCCTTGAGGATGCACACAAATCCGATCCGGATGCGGTAATAGGGGACAGTCTCGGCTTCAAGATGGACATCTCCGACTTCGGAAGGATCGCCGCCCAGACCGCGAAGCAGGTGATAATCCAGAAGGTGAGGAACGCCGAGAGAGAGAATATATACGAGGAGTATAACGACAAGGTAAACGATCTCATAACTGGTATGGTGCAGCGCTTCGAGCGCGGTCAGATATACGTGAATCTTGGGAGGGCCGAGGCTGTTATCCCCCAGAAGGAGCAGGTCCCCCGGGAGGGCTACCGCCAGGGGGACAGGATAAGGGCCTACATCCTCGAGGTCCTCAGGGAATCGAAGGGTCCCCAGATAATCCTATCCAGGACCCACCCCGGTCTCTTGATAAAGCTCTTCGAGCTCGAGGTCCCCGAGATAAACGAGGGGATAGTCAGGATAATGGGCGCATCGAGGGAGGCGGGGGAGCGCTCCAAGATCGCGGTTCACTCCACGGACAAGGATGTGGACCCGGTGGGGGCGTGCGTCGGGATAAAGGGCTCAAGGGTGCAGAGCATCGTTCAGGAGCTGAGGGGAGAAAAAATCGACATCGTCCCGTGGAACGAAGATCCGGTGAAATATGTATGCAACGCCCTCTCCCCGGCCGAGGTCAGCGAGGTGGTGATAGACGAGGACGAGCACAGCATGGAGATCATCGTCGAGGACGATCAGCTCTCCCTCGCCATAGGGAAAAAGGGGCAGAACGTCCGCCTCGCCTCCAAGCTTGTCGGGTGGAGGCTGGACATCAAGAGCTCGTCGAAGAGAGAGAAGCAGTTCGCCGAGGCGATCTACGCCCTGGGGGCCCTTCCCGGGGTGGGCCTTGCAACGGCCGAGATACTCTATCAGGAGGGGATTACATCGCCCGAGGACGTTGTGAACGTGGGCCTCGAATTTCTCTCGAATATCCCGCACCTTGGACATAAAACAGCGGAGAAGCTCTACAATTCGGCGCTGGGGATAGTCAAGGGGGAGGGGGCCGCGGTCGAGGAGGTCACTGACGAGGCATCGCCCTCCCTCGTTAATTTGGAGGGGGTCGGTGAAAAGACGAGGGAGCTCCTTGTATCGGGGGGATTCGATGACGTGAAGAAGATCGCAGAGAGCGGCGTAGAGGAGTTGAGCGAAATCGATGGAATCGGGAAGAAGAAGGCGGAGGGTATCATAGAATCCGCCAAGAAGCTTCTGGGCGGCTAACCTTGACGGCATATTGACGATAAAGGGAAGGGGTGTGCCCGGGTTTTTATAAATTCGTAAACGGCGTTTATATAGAAATATCATAAGATCACGAAAATGGTGTAGTGTCAGAGAAAACGGGGTAATTCTCATATGGCAAAGATGAAAGTCTTTGAACTTGCAAAAAAATTAAAAGTGGACGACGGGGCGCTCCTGTCGAAGATTCAGGAGATGGGTATAGAGATCGACGATCCTGAGATGACCCTTGAGCCGGAAGAGGTGAAGGTTCTCGAGGACAAGATCACCATGGAGAAGAGCGCCGACGTGGTTGAGGAGAGAATAAAGCCCACCGTAATAAGGAGGAGAGCCAAGAAGAAGCCCCAGGAGGATCTCCCAAAAGAGGAGATGAAACAGGAAGAGGCGGTGGAAACGGCCGAAGTTGCTGAGGCGGTTGAAGGTGAGGCTGTGGCCGCGCCCAAGGAGAAGAAGAAGCCCGAGGATAAAAAAGAGGCGAAAAAGAAAGAGCCTCCTGAGGCCGAAAAGGCCGATAAGAAGAAAAAACCGAAAAAGAAAGACGAAGAGATCGAGGCTAAAGAGGAGCCGAAGGCGGAAGAAGTCCCGGTTAAGGATGAAGGGGCGGTCGATGAAGCTGCCGGGGTATCGGAGGATAAGGGAAAGAGGGTTTTGAGAAAGAGGCTCAAGACCGTTTCCAAAGACGAGATTACCGAAATATTGAGGCCCAAGGTAATTCAAAAGCCCAAAAAGGAAGAGGTAGCTCGCACAAAAGATAAGAAGGTCAAGAAGGATAAGAGGGGGAAAGAGGCGCTCCCGGACGCTGTTAAGACGGCCCCGGCACCCGTAAAGAAAGAGACGGAGAAGAGACGAAGAAGGAAGAAGCGTCAGCAGGGAGATGTTTCGACGGAGCCTCAGAAGAGGTCCCTCAAGAAGAGAGAGGTCTTGATCAGGACCGATGATACCGGTAAATGGGAAGAGGGCAAGCAGTTCAAGAAAGAAAAGAGGAGAAAGCCAAAGAAGAAGGAGGCAAAGTCCGCAAGGCCTGCCAAGAAGGTCTTTAAAAAGCCCCTGATTACCACCCCCAAGGCGAGCAAGAGGGTAATCAAGATAGAAGAGGTTATCAGCGTCGGCGAGCTGGCAAGGAAGATGGGGGTAAAGGCGGCGGACATCATAAAGAAGCTGATGGAGCTGGGGGTTCAGGCCACCTCGATAAACAACGTCATAGACCTGGACACGGCGTCCCTCGTGGCTCAGGACTACGAGTACGAGGTCGAAAACGTGGCGTTCGAGGAGGAATCGATAATAAAGGATGTAGAAGACAGCGAGGAAGACCTTATTTTGAGGCCCCCTGTGGTAACGATCATGGGACACGTGGATCACGGCAAAACGACGCTTCTGGACGCGATTCGCGAGACAAACGTTGTGGGGGGGGAGCTCGGCGGGATTACCCAGCACATAGGCGCTTATGAGGTGGACCTCGGCGACAAGAAAATCGTGTTTCTGGATACGCCGGGCCACGAGGCCTTTACGACCATGCGGGCCAGGGGGGCCGAGGTTACCGACATAGTTATTCTGGTAGTGGCCGCGGATGACGGCGTAATGCCGCAGACCGTGGAAGCGATAAATCACGCAAAGGCCGCCGACGTTCCAATAATAGTTGCGATAAACAAGATAGACAGGCCCGATGCAAATCCCGAAAAGATCAAAAAAAACCTCATGGAGTACGGCCTCATCTCGGAGGAGATGGGGGGCGAAACGATTTTCGTTGAAATATCGGCCAAGGAGAGGAAAAACCTGAGCGGATTGTTGGAGATGATCGCCATCCAGGCGGAGGTCCTGGAGCTCAGCGCCAATCCTAACAAGTCCGCAAGGGGGGTGGTCGTTGAGGCGAAGCTGGACAGGGGGCGGGGCCCGATAGCGACGGTTTTGGTCAAAGAGGGGACGTTGAAGGTTGGAGATTACTTTATCATGGGGCTTTACGGCGGCAGGGCAAGGGCCCTGATCAACGATAAGGGCGAAAATATCGAGAGCGCCGGACCCTCCATTCCCGCCGAGGTACTCGGTCTGGGCGGGGTTCCCGATGCAGGCGATCCGATGATCGTGGTCGAAAGCGAAAAGGACGCAAAGGATATCGCCACCCACAGGCAATTGAAGTCGCGGGAAAAGGAGATGGTGGTACCCCACGTGAAGGCGACCCTTGAAGATCTCTATGAGAGAATTCAGAAAGAGGGCGAGCAGGAGCTTAACCTGATTATAAAGGCGGACGTTCAGGGCTCTGTGGAAGCGCTGTCCGAAAATCTCGTAAATCTCTCTATGGATGAGGTCAGTGTTGTGGTTATTCACGGCGCCACGGGGAGTATAACCGAAACGGACGTTATGCTGGCATCCGCTTCCGACGCGATAATAATCGGGTTTTCGGTTCGTCCGGAGCCTAATGTCTCCGAGCTGGCGGAGGCGGAAAATGTGGAGATCAAGCTTTACAACGTCATCTACGACTGTGTGGATGATATCAAAAAGGCGCTGACCGGAATGCTGGCCCCGAAGCTTGTGGAGAAAACGCTGGGGCGGGCCGAGGTAAGGGAGATCTTTACGGTGCCCAAGATAGGTGCCGTGGCCGGGAGCTACGTTATCGACGGGAAAATCCTCCGAGGATCCAACGTTCGTCTGATCAGGAACAACGAGGTCGTCCACGAGGGGAAGATGTCCTCACTGAAGCGGTTCAAGGACGACACCAAGGAAGTTGCCAGCGGCTACGAATGTGGAATCAAGATAGAGAACTTCAACGATATACAGCCCAACGATATCATCGAGGCCTACGAGATTGAGGAAGTAGCCCAGGAGCTGTAAAATGGTTGTGGGTGTGGGTCAGATGGAGTTTTTTATCCATCACGCCGACTCATTGAAGTCTAAGAGAAAGGTTGTCAAAAGGCTTGTTTCTTTGATAAAGAATAAATTCAATGCGGCCTGTGCGGAAGTTGCCGGGGGTAACCTCTGGCAGAGAACGGTGATAGGTGTGGCCGTTTTAGGGAACGACGTTTCTTTTGTCAACTCCCATTTAGACAAGATAATTAACTACGCGGAGTCCCTCGATCTGGCGGAGATGATAAATCACCAGATCGAGATAGTGAACTATTCCGATGGAGATTTTCTGTAATTGAAGAGCACCGGTTCAAGGCGTCACGAGAGGTTGAAGGATCTGATATTGGAAGAGGTTTCCAGGGTTTTGTTACTGGAGGTCAAGGATCCCAGGATAGGGAGGGTTACGGTTACCGGAGCGGAGCTGTCTCAGGACATAAGGATAGCCCGGCTTTTTTATTGTGTTGGAAAAGACGTCGATGATTCATCGGTGGCGGAGACCCAGAAGGGTCTGGAGAGCGCTTCCGGCTTCATCAGGAGCGCACTGGCGGCCAATCTCGATCTCAAGAGGACTCCGGAAATCGTCTTTGTGTATGACAAAACCCTCGATTACGGGGAAAAGATCGACAAAATATTGGAAGACTTGAAGAGAGAAGCCTGATTTCAATGTTGAAAGAAGTTTTTAGAGCCATTGATGAGGCGAAGAGTTTTTTTTTGACCACTCATCTGAATCCGGACGGTGATGCCGTGGGCTCGATATTGGCCTTCAAATCGATCTTGGGCAAGATCGGCCACGATCCGGTGTTGTACATGAAAGACCCTGTCCCGGAAAATTTCAATTTTCTGCCGGGCTCGGAGAAAATCATACACGAGGTTAATGGAATAAGTGGAAGAACATTCGATCTCGCAATTGTAGTCGACAGCACCGACTGGATGAGGACCGGTGGGCCTTTCGAGCCGGAGATAAGTTTCAAGAGGGTTGTTAATATAGACCATCACAAATCAAACATCAACTTCGGGGATATCAACCTTGTCGATACGGAGGCATCCGCCACAAGCGAGATAATATACGACTTGTTGGATGTCATGGGATTGCCCTTGAGTCTGGACGTGGCAACCTGTATTTACACCGGCATTATGACCGATACCGGCTGTTTCACCTATTCCAATACCAACGCCAGGGCCTTCGAGATATCTGAAAAGCTCGTCAGGGCGGGTGTGGCCCCGGACATGGTTGCCGAGGAGGTGAACGAGAACTACTCCGTCTCCCGTTTGCTCCTTCTGAAGATGGCGCTTGAGACCCTGGAGTTCAACGCCGACAAGAGGATCGGGGCTATAACGATATCCCAGGAGATGTTTAACAAGACGAAAAGCGGCCCCCACATCATCGAGGGATTCATAGACTACCCGAGGTTTGTCTCCGGCGTCAAGGTGGCCCTCCTTTTTCGGGAGCTTCCCGGCGGGGGGGTGTACAAGGTGAGCTTCAGGTCGAGAAACCCTCTGGACGTCGCCAAGATCGCCGGAACCTTTGGCGGGGGCGGTCACATGAACGCCTCCGGCTGCACGATCGAGGGGAGCCTCCCCGATGTCAAGGCGGAGGTCTTCAGGGTCGTGGAGGCGGAGCTTAAAAAAGACGGGGGATCGGAATCGTTATACGGGGGGGGTGACGGAGATGTCTAGGGACGGGATCCTGATAGTCGACAAGCCCGCCGGGCTCACCTCCCACGATGCGGTTATGAGGGTCAAGGAGGCCCTCTCGGCGAAGAAGGTGGGCCACACCGGGACCCTCGATCCGTTCGCCACAGGCGTCCTCGTCATGGGGATAAATCAGGGGACAAAGCTGATCCCCTTTCTGGACAAAACGGACAAGTCGTACCGCGGGGTGATCGTTTTGGGTATGGCAACTGACACATACGACGCCACGGGGGAGGTCGTCGAAAGCTGCGATGAGGAGGATGTCGAGGGGGTGTCCGAGGAGGATATAAAGAAGGCGGTCGAGTCCTTCGTCGGAACGATCAAGCAGCGCCCCCCCGCATATTCGGCTGTAAAGGTTAACGGGGTGAGGCTTTACAAGCTCGCCAGGAGCGGGGTGGAGGTAGATGTCAAGGAGAGGGAGGTCGAGATATTCTCCATCGAGCTTGTTGACTACACAAGGCCCAGGATAACGATCGAAGTGACCTGCTCGCCGGGAACATATATTCGTTCATTGGCCGTTGATATAGGAAAGGCCCTCGGACTACCGGCCCATCTCGAAAGTCTCAAGAGGACGCGGTCCGGGCCCTTTTCCATCGATGAGTCGACGGCCCTTAAGGAGTTTGCGGCTCCGGGAGACGGAATGGGGGGGAACAACGGGAAGGGGGGGCTTAACGGGTGGTCGAAAGTCATCGGTTTAAGGGAGGCGGTGGGGGACATGGTTGAGGTCTCGATAGACGAGGGGCAGGCGAATCAGGTGATGAACGGCGCCCCACTCCTCTTCGGTAAAGGTTTTTTCGAGGAGAGGATTTACGGGGGAGAGAAGGGCGTCTCCGCCGTCTCCGGCGCGGTCGTTAAATTGATATATAGGGAAAAGCTCCTGGCGCTGGCCAGGGTGACTATAAAAAATGAGGCTAAAGAAGATAATAAGATGAATCTAAAGCCGTTTAAGGTTTTTCATTGATTAAGGGGAGATTTCAACATGTCCTTGGCAAGAGAGACTAAAAGCGAAGTTATCAATAATTTCAAGAAGCATGATTCCGACACCGGCTCTCCGGAGGTTCAGATTGCCCTCTTGACAGAGAGGATAAACGGGCTAACGGAGCATTTCAAGACACACAAGAAGGATCATACTTCGAGGCGCGGGCTTTTAAAGATGGTCGGCCACAGAAGGAGGCTTTTGGAGTATCTGAAGAAAAAAGATATCGATAGATACCGGAAGCTTATAGAGAGGCTCGGCATCAGGAAATAGCTCCGCGTAAATATTTAGGAGCAAAAAAGTAAATGGTAAAAGCTACAGAAAAGAGAGTGAATTTTTACGGGCGCCCGTTTTCCCTCGAGACGGGAAAGCTTGCAAAGCAGGCGGACGGCGCCGTAATGGTAAAGTATGGAGATTCGAGGGTCCTCGTTACGGCGGTTTCTATGGATGCAGCGAAGGAGGGCACAGATTTTCTCCCGCTGACGGTGGAATATCAGGAGATGACCTACGCCGCGGGGAAGATCCCCGGCGGTTTTTTCAAGAGGGAGGGGAGGCCCAGCGAGAGGGAGATCCTCACCTGTCGAATCATCGACAGGCCGGTTCGGCCCCTCTTCCCGGGCGGCTACAATTATGAGACCCAGATAATTGCGACCGTCCTTTCGGTGGACAGCGACAACGACCCGGACATCATGGCGCTCACCGGGGCATCCTGCGCCCTATCAATCTCCGACATCCCTTTTCACGGCCCGATCGCGGCTGTGAGGGTCGGAAGGGTAAACGGAGATTTCATCATAAATCCGGGCGAGGACGAGCTGGAGAATAGCGAGATGGATCTCGTGGTCGCCGGAAGCAGGGACAGTATCGTAATGGTCGAGGGAAAATTTAGTGAGACGGATGAATCAATAGCCCTCGAGGCGATCTTCAAAGCCCACGAGGCGATCCAGCCGCTGATAGATATGCAGTACGAGCTGATGGAAGAGGTGGGCAGGAAGAAAAGGGAATTCGAGGATCGGCCTTTCGGGACAGATTATTTTTCCGACGCGGAGGAAAAAAACAAGGAAAAGATTGTTGAGGCGCTGAAGATTAAGATCAAACAGGAGCGAAACGATACCCTCGGTCAATTGAAGGGCGACTACGTTGATACCCTCGGCGTTGGGGACGACGCCGTGAAGGTAATGGAGGCGTCATCCGCCTTTGACAATGCCGAGAAGAAGGTAATGAGGAATATCATCTTAAACGACGGCGTCAGGATCGACGGCAGGAAGTTTGACGAGATCAGAGAGATAGATATCGAAGTGGGTTTTCTCCCCAGGACGCACGGCAGCGCCCTCTTTACAAGGGGGGAGACCCAGGCTCTCTCCACCGCGACCCTGGGAACCTCCCAGGACGAGCAGCGGATAGACGCCCTCAGGGGGGAGAGCACCAAGTCCTTCATGCTCCACTATAACTTCCCGCCCTTTTCGGTTGGCGAGGCGAGGTTTCTGAGGGGGCCCAGCAGGAGGGAGATCGGCCACGGCGCCCTAGCCGAGAAGGCCATCTCCGGGGTGCTCCCCGAGGAGGAGGGATTTCCTTACACGATCCGTATCGTCTCCGAGATCCTCGAGTCGAACGGCTCCTCTTCCATGGCCACCGTCTGTGGGGCGAGCCTGTCGCTGATGGACGCGGGGGTGCCGGTCAGAAAGCACGTGGCCGGGATAGCCATGGGCCTCGTCAAGGATGGAGACAGGGTGGCGGTTCTCTCCGACATCATGGGGGACGAGGACCACGCGGGGGATATGGATTTCAAGGTGGCGGGGACCGACAGCGGTATCTCCGCCCTCCAGATGGATATAAAAATCAAGGGGGTCGACAGGGAGATTCTGGAAAAAGCGCTCAAACAGGCAAAGGAGGGAAGGCTCTTTATCTTGAATAAGATGACCGAGGCTATTGAAAAGCCGAGGCCCGACCTCTCTCCGTACGCCCCGAGAATATTGACGATCCACATCAATCCGGACAAGATCAGAGACATAATCGGCCCCGGGGGCAAGATAATCAGGGGGATCGTGGCCGAGACCGGAGCAAAGATCGAGGTGACCGACGACGGCAGGGTGGATATCGCCACCCACGACGAAGAGGCGGCAAAAAAGGCCGTTTCGATCATCGAGAACCTGACCAAGGAGGCGGAGATCGGGCAGATATACGAGGGGAGGGTGGTCAAGATCATGGATTTTGGGGCCTTTGTGGAGATTCTTCCCGGCGTGGACGGCCTCGTTCATATCTCCCAGCTCGAGCATCACCGGGTCAATCAGGTCACGGACGTCCTGAAGGAGGGGGACATCATAAAGGTAAAGGTCATAGACATCGACAGAGAGGGGAGGATCAAGCTCTCCAGGAAAGACGCCCTCAAAGACGAGGGGCCGGGCTCCAGGGACAGAAGAAGACCTCACTAAATATGTTTAGAAAGAGCGAAATCGGGGGGGGAATAACTTTCCTCTCCGAGCATATCCCATATGTCCACAGCGTCTCGATGGGTATCTGGGTCAAGTCCGGCTCCATTTTTGACCACAAGGAGACGGCCGGGATCGCCCACTTCGTCGAGCACATGCTCTTCAAGGGCACCGAGAGACGAACCTCATTTGAGATCGTTAGGGAGATAGATGACGTCGGTGGACACCTGAACGCCTATACAACAAAGGAATACACCAGCTTCTTCGTAAAGGTCCTGAAGGAAGACCTAAAGCTTGCCGTTGACGTGATAAGCGATATCTTCAAAAACTCCACCTTCCCGAAAGACGAGCTCAAGCGGGAAAAGGACGTGGTGATCCAGGAGATCAAGATGGTGGAGGACACCCCGGACGAATATATCCATGAGCTCGCCTTCAAGAGAATGTGGGGGAGCCACTCCCTCGGCTATTCAATCCTTGGTGATATAGAGACCGTAAGCTCCTTTGATCGGGAGGTACTCTTTGAGTACAGGAAGACTCACCACACAAGGGACAACATAATAGTCGGGCTTGTGGGAAACTTCGACGCGGACGAGGCGAATGATCTCTTGAACGGCGCCTTCGGCGGCATAGGTCAAGGACTGCCGGAGGAGATAACCCGACCCGTTTTCGTGCCGGACAGCGTGATAAAAGAGCGGGACACGGAGCAGGTACACACCCTCATTACCTTTCCCGCGCTTCCCTACTCCCACCCGAAAAGGTACGCGCAGTTTATCTTAAACACGGTCCTGGGCGGCGGGATGAGCTCGAGGCTCTTTCAGGAGGTCAGGGAAAAGCGGGGGCTCGCCTACTCGGTCTATTCGTTTCTCGCCCCGTTCAAGGAGGTGGGAACCCTGGGCGTCTACGCCGGAACCGACAGGAGTTCCGTTAAAGAGCTTATGGACGTGATGACCGGGGAGGTCGTGAAGATGAACCGTACCCCCTTGACCGACGGGGAGCTCGGCTCCGCCAAGGGACAGATAAAGGGGAACCTTCTCCTAAGCATGGAGAGCACCGACGCCCGGCTCTCGAGAATGGTCAGAAACGAGATATTCTTCAACAGGCAGATCGACGCCGAAGAGATAATCGAAAAAATAGACAGTATCACCCCGGACGACGTCGTCGATACGGCAAAAGAGATAATCGACACAAACAGGATGTGCTGCGTCTTTATGGGGCCGATAACCGGAGAAGACCTGTCCGGAGTCTTCGATTGAGGTAAGCTTCAAGGTTCTTTAAAGGTGAGAGGAAGGGGGGCAACCCCCTTTTTGACAGGGGATGTTTAGAAAAAAGGACATTCAGATCGAGTACTTCAGGGCGTCCGGCCCCGGAGGCCAGCGGAGAAACAAGAAGGACACGGCGGTGAGGATAACCCACCTGCCCACGGGGATAAGGGCCGTGGGGACCGAGAGCAGGTACAGGAGCAGAAACCTGAAGTCCGCCCTCGTTCGTCTGAGGGAAAAGCTGGATTCGAGGAGCCGCAAGACGAGGCCGAGGCTCCCCACCCGCCCCACGAGACGCGCCGAGGAGAGGCGCCTCTTGGGAAAGAGGCTCGTCGGGGAAAAGAAGTCACTGAGGGGGAAGGTCACACCCCATGAAGATTGAGGACTGAGAAGATGGAGATAAACTGGGAGGAGATAGGCAGAGAGGCCTCTAATATCCTCTCCGATTACATAAAGATCAAGACCGTAAATCCCCCGGGGAACGAGGAGGAGGCGGCCCTTTTTTTAGAATCGATATTTAAGAGGGAGGGGATTGAGCCCCTGATATTGAGGTCGGCGCCGAAGCGGGCCAATGTAATCTCAAGACTCCCGGGCGGCGATCCGTCGGGCCTTATACTCCTCTCCCACATCGACGTCGTCCCGGTGGAGGAGGAGAAGTGGGAGAGGGACCCATTAGGCGGCGAGATCGTGGACGGCCACATCTGGGGGAGGGGCGCCGTTGACGACAAGGGTATGGGGGTGATGAACCTGATGGCTGTGATCCTCGTAAAGCGCATGGGGATAGAGCTGAAGAGAGACCTGGTTTTTCTCGCCACCGCCGACGAGGAGACGGGGGGTGAGTACGGCGCGGGTTATATGGTTCGGGAGGAGAGGAAGAGGCTTAAGGGAAAGTATCTGTTGAACGAGGGGGGTGCGATAGTGACCGACGCCCTTCCCAACGGTAGACCCCTCGTAACCGTCGGGGCCGGGGAGAAGGGGCCGCTGTGGCTGAAGCTGAAGAGGAGGGGGACGCCCGGGCACGGCTCCGTTCCGCTTCCCGACAACGCCGTGCTTCGCCTCTCGGAGGCGCTTTTGAGGATCGAGAAGAAAAAAAGGCGTATCAGCTTCAGCGATATAATGGTCGATTTTGCGGACGGCCTGGGGGATGGAATGGGGGGGATAAAGGGGGGTATCTTGAGGTTGGCCGCGCTCCCACCCCTTCGGGGCGTTATCGGAAATATCATGGGCAGTAATCGATCCATCGGCGCCATGCTCAGGGATACGGTCAGCGTTACCACCTTTAACGCCGGCGTCAAGGAGAACGTCATCCCGGACGAGGCGACGGCAACCCTGGACAGCAGGCTCCTGCCGGGGACGGACAAATCGGAATATCTCGAGTGGATCAAAAGGACTGTAAAGGACGATTCGATAGAGATCGAGGAGATATTTCACAGCGCGGCGTCCCGGTCGCCGATCGATACGGACTTTTACGGCGCCATAAAGGGGGTGGCCCTCGAGATGTATCCCGAAGGGTCTGTCGTTCCGATGATGACATCGAGCTTTACCGACTCCCGCTTCTTCAGGGATATTGGGATATTGTCCTACGGCTTCATCCCGGCGGAGTTGTCATCCGATGAACTCGCTGCCATTCACGGCCACAACGAGAGGATAAGCGAGAGGTCGCTTACAAACGGTGTGAAGTTTGTCTACAATCTGGTTCTGAAGCTCTGTACGTAGTCGGGAGAGTCTTTGAGGGACTTCGACATTTTTTATGAAAGAAAATATATGAGGGATTTCCATTGGACTATATCAAAATAACGACTGGCCTCTTCGTCATATTGAATCCCTTTGTGTTGATCCCCGTATTTTTGAGCCTCGCCGGGGATATGACGAAGGGAGAGAAGTTAAGGATCGCCGTGACCACGGCGGTCTCGGTCTTTATCATCATGACAGGCGCCATGTTCGGCGGACACTACATCCTCTCGTTTTTCGGCATTACGGTAAACGACTTCAGGATTGCGGGCGGCGTCTTGATATTTCTCATGGCCCTTTCCATGGCGAGGGCGAAGGAGGGGGGAGAGCGCTATTCGGACGCGGAGCACACGGCGGCCGTAGAGAAGGGTGGAAATATCGCCGTGGTACCGCTTGCCATCCCCCTGATGGCGGGACCGGCGGGGATCAGCCTTGCTATTATCGACGGGGCGATGGCGGCCACCGTCGCCGAAAAGCTGGTTCTCGTCTCGATAATCGCCGCGATGTCGTTTATCCTCTGGCTTTCGATGGTACTCGCAAGCGAAATAGGAAAAGTCCTCGGCCACAACGGCCTCAAGGTCGTAAGCCGCATCATGGGTCTCATCCTCCTTGCCGTTGCCGTCGATTTTCTGATCGTCGGAATCCGCCAGGCCTTCGATCTGCCGTCATAATTTTATAAAGAAAGCGGTTCGTTTTGATTGATATTGACAGAGCTAAAGAGAACGGCGTGCTCAATGACACCGAGAGGGTAAACGGGGAGACGACCCTCAAGTCATACCCGAAGATCCTTCAGGTGGAGATAAGCGCCTCCTGCAATCTCAAGTGCAATATCTGCGCGAGAAACGAGTTCGAGTACGGGCCTGGAAATCTCCCAATAGATCTCTTCAGATCCCTCACGTTTCTTTTCCCTTACCTCGAAAGGCTGATCCTCCACGGCTACGGGGAGCCCCTCGCCCACCCGAAATTCGCAAAGATCATGGAGATCGTGGCCCCCTATCCCTGTAACAAGTCCTTCTACACCAACGCGACGCTTCTAACCGAGAAGAAATCCCGGGACGTGATCGCCGGCAATGTCGACGAGGTCACCGTATCCATCGACTCCCCCGTTAAGGAGACCTTCGAGGCGATAAGGACCGGGGCGTCCTTTGATAAGGTGAAAAAAAATGTGGAGGGACTTATCGGGATGAGAAACGATATGGAGGGGGAAAAGCCGAACGTAGTGATCGCGGCGGTGGCCATGACCGATAACGTTAACGAGCTGCCCCGGCTCGTCGATTTTGCGCATGACATGGGCGCCGATGCGGTGGAGATAAACTACCTGATGGCTTACAGAAAGTCCCTTGTCGAGAGGAGCCTCTTCTTCGACAAGGTGAGGGCAAACTCCGCGTTAAAAAAGGTAAAAGATCGCTGCATTGCGTTGGGCCTCGAGGCGAGGCTTCCGGATCCCTTTTCTATTGAGGGGGAAGGAGAGGCCAAGAACCCCGAGAAGACCTGCCCACGCCCCTACGATTTCGCCTACGTGGGATACGACGGCAACGTCAGGCCCTGCTGTTTTCCCCTCCTCTACCTCGGGAATATCGGCGACGAGGGCTTCTCGGATATATGGAACAACGAAAAATATCAAAAGTTGAGGAGGGCCTTTAAAGAGGATCGCCCCCCCTCCTTCTGCAGGGAGTGCCTATCCGGAACCTACACCGACGTGAACAGCGAGAAATGCCACGTATCGTGCGGCCTGGGATGAGGTCCTAAACAAATTTGTTGTTAAAACAGCGGACTGATATTCAAAACGGCTTGATTCTCTTTTCCGCCGTTTAAGTTTTCCCTTGTCATAGTCGCCTCTCTGTGATAATTCTTTGAAGTGGAAACTATTTAGAGGAGCTTTAGAGATGAAAAACCTGATAAAAAGGGCGGCCTGGGATATTTACGGAGCCCAGCACGTGGTGGTGCTGACCGGAGCGGGTATATCTACGGAGTCCGGAATCCCCGACTTCAGAAGCCCCGGCGGCCTCTGGGAGAAATACGATCCGATGGAGTTCATGTACGACCGCTTCATCTCGAACCCGAGAAGGATATGGGAGATGAGCACCAAGATGAAGCAGGAGGGCGATCTGGACATGGCGGAGGCGAACCCGAACCCGGCTCACACCTCCCTTGCGGAGCTGGAGAAGCTCGGATTCATTAAGTGTGTCATCACCCAGAACGTGGACAACCTCCATCAGAAGGGGGGGAGCAAAGACGTCATAGAGTTTCACGGGAACCTCATGTTTGCCCGCTGTATCAGCTGCTCCCGGCAATACCCCCTTGACAAGGTTGAAAAGCTGATAGAAAGGTCGGGGCTGCCCCCGAGATGTAAAAAGTGTGAGGGAATTTTAAAGCCGGACGCCGTCTTCTTCGGGGAGCCGATCCCGCCGGAGGCGCTCCAGAGGTCGATTGCCGAGTCGAAAAAGGCTGACGTGATGATAGTCGCCGGGACCTCCGCCTTGGTCTATCCGGCGGCCGAGCTTCCCTTCGTTGCAAAGAAGGGCGGCGGGTTCTTCTCCACATCGGTAACGGAGCCCTCCATGAACGTCGGTGCCGTGATCATCGAGGTCAACGATGAGCCTACACAGCTGACGGGAAGGGTGTCTGACTACCTGATCCAGGGCAAGGTCGGCACAATACTTCCGGAAATAGTCAAGGAGGTAAAGGTCCTTATGAAGGAGAAGAAACATTAACGGCCCTCTTCAGGGCGAAATGTGTCAGAATAGACACACTATTGTGTCAGTTGTGACATAAAACTCATCTAAAAATTTAACGCTTTATCCGGACTTCCCTAAATGGCTGAAATCACTGATATATTATTTGCAAAAAGATAAGAGTTTTGGCAAGTATTTTGCTTTATATAAGACCAGAGGTGGCGGCAGTTTTTTTTAGGAGTTCTTCAATAAAATATGGTTGCAGACAGCAAAAGAGTGGAAGTGAAAAAATCGGTTAACGGCAAGGTTAACGGAAAAGGTAAACTTGTCGGTAACGGGGCCGTCTATAACTGCGCCAACGGGAACTCCAAGGGAATGGATCTCCTTGCCAAGACGATGTACCGGGAGCTGAAGAAAAGCGGGTATGACCTGGGTCAAATCCTGGATTTCTCCGGTAAGCTGGTCGGCTTTGTGCACGAAGATATCGCCTCAACGGGAAAAAAACAGAAATAAAAAAGAGGTCTCCCCCACACCCCACCCCACCCTCCCACCTCCCCCCAGTTCCAATTCTTTGTTACCTTATTGTTGTGTTGCTGTGTTACTATGATTTTTGCTCTGTAAATCCGTTCCTTTAATTATTCAACCCTCCTAATCTAATAAAGATATTGCTTCAACGGGTGAAAAATAATGGGAAGTAGATTCCCCCCCCCACCCCCCCCGACGGTAAATCCTTCAACTTTCGAATCTCGATCCCCGGTTCGAGGTTTTTTGTTTCTACATTTCTCCTTTACTCCGTTGTTCTGTTCGCTGTTTTCCGCTTCAATGTTTCAATCTTGCCCTGTTTTTCCGTTCCTCACTCTCCTAACTATAAAATATGGATTTTCAAGAGGTGTCTATTGGGAAAAAGGATTGAGACAAATAATTCCCCCCTTCAGTTAACCGCTTTTTTATCGTTGACTGATAAAAAGAGATATGATATATATTTTCTTTTTGGAGGGAGTAATATGGATTTGAAAGTTGGAATAAACGGCTTCGGTCGTATAGGAAGGTATTGTCTAAGGATTATTCTCGACAGAAAAAATATCGACGTTGTCGCCGTAAACAGCCGTGCCGAGTCCAGGGTACTGGCCCACCTTTTGAAATACGATTCCATCCACGGCGTCTACGACAAGGAGATCAAATACGATGATAACTCCATCACCGTCGACGGCAAGAAGATCGCCATCGTTCGGGAGACCGGTGACCTCGCGAAGATTGGGTGGGGCGATCTGGGAGCCGATATCGTGCTCGAATCGACGGGTAAATTCAGAAAGCGGGCCGAGGCGGAAGGACACCTAGCCGCGGGGGCGAAAAAGGTCTTGATCGCGGCGCCGGGAAAGGACGTGGACTCAACCATAGTAATCGGCGTAAACGAAGATATATACGACCCGAAATCCCACCACGTCATCTCGAACGCTTCGTGCACCACGAACTGCCTTGCCCCGGTCGTCAAGATTATCAACGACGGCTTCGGAATCGAGCGGGGGCTTATGACCACCGTCCACTCATACACGATGGATCAGCGCATCCTGGACGGCTCCCACAAAGACCTCAGGCGCGGAAGGGCCGCGGCGCTTTCCATCGTCCCTACGACCACGGGGGCCGCGGCGGCCGTCTCTCTTGTGATCCCGGAGCTTTCCGGAAAGCTCGACGGGATGGCCCTTCGTGTTCCCACGCCCAATGTGTCGCTGATCGATTTCACCGCCCAGTTAAGCAAAGAAGCGGGGGCGGACGAGATAAACAAAGCCGTCAAAAGCGCCGCCGACGGAAAGATGAAGGGGATCGTAAAATACACCGATGAGGAGCTGGTTTCCATCGACTATCAGTCCTCTCCCTATTCATCCATCTTCGATGCAAAGCTCACCTCCGTAATCAAGGGGGGGCTGGTTAAGGTGATAGCCTGGTACGACAACGAGAGCGGCTACAGCGAGAGGCTTGTCGATCTCGCGGGCTACGTCGGGGAGAAACTTTAGGCCCAAGGCCGCGGGGTCACCGAGGATACTTGAATCTGGTTATTAATGGGCGTGTGGTAAAAGTTCGGTTTGTCTCGGATTGAAGGGGGGATTTTGTGGGGGGGATCGGTGGTTTATTGAGATCGAGGTTGATCTTGAAGCGGATATAAATTTGAATTGTTTTTAAGGAAAAAGGTTATGACCGGGCAGAATATTATATATATAGACGATATTAATATCAGAGAAAAGGCGCTGCTCGTCAGGGTCGATATGAACGTCCCGATGGATGAGCTTGGCAACATAACAAACGACCTCAGGATAAGGAGCGTCCTTCCGACGGTGAACTACGCCCTGGACGAAGGATGCAAGGTGATCCTGATGTCTCACATGGGTCGCCCCAAGGGTAAGTTCGTCGAGAAATTTAGCCTGAAGCCGGTGGCCAAGAGACTCTCGAGACTCCTCAACAAGGAAGTCATAATGGCGCCCGATTGCGTCGGCCCCGAGGTACAGAAGCTTGTGAAGGGGCTGAATCCCGGCGACGTGATGCTCTTGGAAAATCTTAGGTTTAATCCCGGGGAGACGAAGAACGACGAGAAGTTCGCCAAACAGCTATCCGACCTCGCGGATATATATATCAACAATGCGTTCGCCGTGGCCCACAGGGCCCACGCCTCGGTCCACGCCATAACGAAGTTCTTTGATGTCTGTGCCGCCGGGTTCCTGATGAAAAAAGAGCTTAACTATTTCGATCGGGCCGTAAAAAAACCCGCCCGTCCGGTCGTTGCCATTCTCGGCGGGGCGAAGGCCGCGGACAAGCTTACGGCCATCGAAAACCTACTGGACAAGGTCGATAAGCTCATCATCGGCGGAGCCATGGCTTTCACCTTCCTTGCGGCGATGGAATACGAGATGGGCAGCTCTCCCGTGGAGGCCGATCTGATATGGAAGGCGAAGGGCCTCATGGAAAAGGCCAGGATCAAGGGCGTAAAGTTCTATCTGCCCGTCGATGCCGTCGTGGCCGAAAAGTTCGACTTCAGGGCGGAGACAAAGATAGTACCGGTTCAGGAGATACCGGAGAACTGGCATATTATGGATATAGGGCCTTCGACGACGACCCTCTTCGGCGAGGTTCTTTACAACGCAAAGACGATTATCTGGAACGGCCCCATGGGGGTCTTTGAAATGGATGCCTTCTCCCGGGGCACGTTTGCCATGGTTTCTCACGTGGTCAATTCGTACGCCCTTACGATTGTCGGCGGGGGCGACACGGACGTCGCCGTGATCAAGGCGGGAGAGCTCGCAAATGTATCATACGTATCCACGGGCGGCGGTGCCTTTATCGAGCTTCTCGAGGGGAAGAAGCTCCCGGCCATCGCCGTGCTGGAAGAAAAGGTAATGGAAGAAAATGAGAGAGAAGCTGATAGCGGCTAACTGGAAGATGAATCTGGCGCTAAAAGACGCCCTCTCCCTCGCGTCGGAGCTGGTAAAGAGGATCGGAGATATCGAGGGCACGTCCGTCGCCGTGGCGCCGAATTTCACGGTCCTTCACGCCGTAGGCGAGGCGTTGAAGGGCTCGAACATCAGGCTCTCCGCCCAGAACCTCTTCTATGAGGAGAAGGGGGCCTACACCGGAGAGACGTCCGCAGAGATGATAAAGGCAGTGGGAGCTCAGATGGTGATCATCGGGCACTCAGAGAGGCGAAACGTCTTCGGCGACACCGACGAGGAGATAAACAAGAGGATAAGGGCGGCGATAACCGCCGGTATCAATCCGATCTTCTGCGTGGGGGAGAAGCTCTCCGAGAGGAAAGAGGGAAAGGCAAAGGACGTGGTGAAAAGCCAGATAGACCTGGGCCTGTCGGGAATGAGCCGGGAAGAGCTGGGAAACCTAGTTGTCGCCTATGAGCCGGTGTGGGCCATAGGCACCGGGGAGACGGCGGCACCGGAGCAGGCCCAGGAGATGCACGAGTTCATAAGGGGATTCACAGCGGACAAAATCGACAAAAATCTTGCAAAAAGCCTGAAAATATTGTATGGTGGTAGTGTGACCCCGGATAACGCCCGGGAGCTCCTCTCCATGCCCGATCTCGACGGGGCGCTCGTCGGCGGGGCGAGCCTGAAGGCGGACTCCTTCGAGAAGATAGTGGAGGCCGGGAAGTAGCCTGTAAGGGGGAAGGGGGATGTCAGGTGTGAGAGAAGCAGGGAGAGAGGGGGCCATCAGTTTGATTAAGGGATTTAACTTACTAATTTGAATTTCCATCCCGTGGGGGCGGTAAAAGGCACCCCAGATGAGATATAAAGACATCTTGATATTTTATTCCCGGTCGCTCGATCGGGGATATTAAAAGGCAAAAGGAGAATACAATGACAGCGATCATAACGGCATTTCACGTTATAGTGTGCTTTGCCCTGATCCTTATCGTGCTTCTGCAGACCGGCAAGGGCTCCGATATGGGCGCCGCTTTCGGGGGGTCCAGCCAGACCCTCTTCGGAAGCTCCGGGCCGGCGACCTTTCTTAACAAGATTACAACCATCGCCGCCGTGGTCTTTATGCTCACGAGTCTGACCCTCGCCTACTTCTCGGTGGACGTGGGCTCGCCGTCGATCATGAAGGAAGAGGCGAAGCCCGGAGTCGAGAAGGAGCTCCCGAAGGGTCCCGACATCGAAGACCTCGGCGACGACGCCGAATAATTTTTATGCGGGGGGATGGATAGTTTAGGAAAATGGGTTTATTGAAGGGTTTTCAGTTGCGGCGGGTAAGGGGATGAGAAAGATAATGGGGCGACAGCAGAAGGGCAGGGTTTTATTGAGGGTTTGCCGATGTGATTGATTTTTTAGGAGGGCGGGATTTTTTGTGGATGGCCTCTCGTCACGAATATTTTGGGCGTAATCGCCAAAAATAGCTTGACAAAGACAAACTTACTATATAAATTTAAAAGCCGTGCCGAAGTGGTGGAACTGGTAGACACGCCATCTTGAGGGGGTGGTGGGTTATGCCTGTGCGGGTTCGAGTCCCGCCTTCGGCACCATAACTGGATTCATCAAAATATGAAGGTCGGGGCGTAACTGTCCCGGCCTTTTTTATTCCGGTTTTCCTATATGATTTTTAGATGGATTACATTATTTTAGAGAATTCATTGAGAATATTTATTAAATGTGATATAAGATAATCGGAAAAGAACAAGCAGTAGAAGATATTTTGAGTCCGGGACTTCGAGAAAATATATGACTGAGAAGAGTGTAGTCTCCATAGTAAAGTCGAAAATAACCCCCCCGGAGACGATAGAAGAGGTGGAGATCGCCGGGATGGTGAAGGAGGCGGTCGACCTTGTGGGGGGGATAGGGCGATTCGTAAAACCGGGACAGACCGTTGCGATAAAGCCGAACCTCTTCGCCCCATTCCCACCGCCGGTCTCGGTGGACAGGAGGGTGATCAAGGCGGTCGTCTCGCTCTGTGTCGGGGCCGGGGCGAAGAAGGTGATCGTGATCGAGGGGGTCAGCGTCGGGAGCCTCATCAAGCGCGTGAATATAGACAGGGAGACCGGCTCGGATGAATTGCCCCGGGGAATGAAGACGGTCGATGTCATGCGGCTTCTGGGGGTGAAGGACGCCGTGGAGAAAGCCGGCGGCGAACTCCTGGGCGTTGAGGACGCCGAGAAGGAGTGCGTGATGGTGCCCGACGGAAAGGTCCTCCACTTTGTCGACTACCCGAAGGTGATCAGGGAGGCGGACGTCTTTATCGACATCCCCGCCCTCAAGACCCACACGATGACGATGGTGACACTGGGGGTAAAGAACCTCCAGGGGATATTGAACGAGGGGGACCGCTACTTCGGCCACCGGGACGACCTCGACCAGCATATGGTGGACATATCCAAGGTGAGAAGGCCGGATTTAACCGTGGTCGACGGCCTGATCGGTATGGAGGGGATGGGAGCCGGGGAGGCGGGGCTTCCGGTCCCGATGGGGGTTGTCATCGCCGGGGAGGACGTCGTCTCGGTCGACTCGATCTCGTCGATGGTCATGGGGATAGAAAACCCCCTCGTGGTCGGGACGACCCGTATCGCCGCCCACGACGGAATAGGCATCGCCGACCCGTCCAAGATCGAGGTCGTGGGCGAGAAGGTTCAAGACGTGGTAAAGAAATTCACCCTCCCCATAAACTACACCCAGCCGATAGATTCGCTGGTCACAGGCGTCTACCCGAACGTGGACGTCTACATCGGCGGGGCGTGCCACGCCTGCTGGCTGATGGCGGCGGTGGTGCTGGGGAGCCTTACAAAGATAAAGGAGGGGGCGAGCCTGATCGTTGGGGTCGATCCGAAGGTCCCGTCGGGAAAGGAGTGGGATTACAAGAACACCTTCTTCCTCGGCGACTGCGCCATCGGCGCCTCAGGCGAGACGAGGGAGATAAGAAACAGGATAACCCTCGAAGGTCACGACACGTTTCTCTACGGCTGCCTCCCCTACCAGCAGGCGATGATCAAGCTGGAGGAGATCCTCCTCGAGAGGGGGGTAATCACGAAGGAAGACCTGGTAAAAAAGGCCCGCTCGGCCAGGGAGCGCTTTTTCGACTACTATAAAAAATTCGATCCCATATGGGAGCCGGTTATTTAAAATATTTTTATAATAGGTGTATTTATGGAAAAAGAATTCGTAATGGCGATCGACAGCGGGACCCAGAGCGTCAGGGCGATAGTCTACGACAGGGAGGGCAACGAGCTGGCCAAGGCCCAGGCCCCCCACGACCCCTACTTCTCGGTCAAGCCCGGTTGGGCGGAGCAGAAGCCGGAAGACTACTGGAAGAAGCTCTGCGTCGTGACGAAAGATGTGATGAAGAGCAAGAAGTTCGACCCGAAGAAGCTCTGCGGGATGGGGATAACCGCCCAGCGTGGAAACATAATCCCGGTGGACAAGAAGGGAAATCCGCTGAGAAACTCCATCATCTGGCTCGACCAGCGCTTTACCGAAGACCCTCCACCGATAAGCGCCTCGGTAAAGCTCCTCTTCGGCCTCATCGGGAAGTCGGAGATGATCAACCTGATCCAAAAAAATTCTAAGTTCACCTGGATTTATACCTACGAGCCGGAGATATACAAGAAGACCCACAAGTTCTGCCAGGTGTCGAGCTGGTTCGTCCACAAGCTCACCGGGGAGTTCAACGACTCGGCGTCGATGTACGTCGGCTACTGGCCCCTCGAATCGAAGAAGTTCGACTGGTTCGGTATCCAGGGGGTCCTCGACGTCTTCCAGATAAAGAGGGATCACCTACCCAAGCTCTTCAAGCCTAACGAGGTGTTGGGCCGCGTAACCAAGGCGGCCGCAAAAGAGACGGGGCTCCCGGAAGGGCTTCCCGTCGTGGTGGGGGCGGGGGACAAGCAGTCGGAGTCCCTCGGCGCCGGCGCCATCACCCCGGACATAGGGATGATCTCCTTCGGAACGGCGACAACGCTGGAGATTGTTACCAAGAAGTTCACCGAGAGCAAGAAGGTTCGTTATTTTACCTGGTGCTCTTCCATGCCGGACGCATGGAACCTGGAGTGCTTTATCTATCGGGGATTCTGGATGGCGCGGTGGTTCACCCAGGAGCTCGGCTACAGGGAGGCGCTCGAGGCGAAAAAAAGAAACATGGCAACGGAGGCGGTCCTCGACGAGGTCATAAAAGACATTCCCCCCGGCTCAATGGGGTTGATGCTCCAGCCCTACTGGACGCCCCACCCGTCCCTCAAGTTCTCCAAGGGCTCCATAATCGGCTTCGGGAGCGTCCACACGAGGGCCCATATATACAGGGCAATTCTTGAAGGTATAGGCTATGAGCTGAGGAGGCTCGGCGAGATCGCCCAGGGTGATACGAAGGTGCCATTGAAAGAGCTTCGGGTCGGCGGGGGCGGCTCCAGGAGCGACATTGCGGTTCAGATCGCCGCTGACATCTTCAACCTCCCCACAAAGAGGATGGCCACATACGAGACGTGCGGCATGGGCGCCGCGATAGACGCCGCCGTCGGCACGGGGATGTTCGGCGGCTTTGACGAGGCGGTAAAGGCGATGGTCAGGACCGGAAAGGAGTTTGAGCCGATAAAGGAGAACCACAAGATATACAACGGCCTATACAACGACGTCTTTATGAAGACATACGACGCCCTGGCGCCCCTCTATAAGAGGATCGGGGAGATAACGGGCTACATGGAGGGTTGATGCAAAGATGGGGCCGATGATGATTCATAGATAGGGGGGCCGGAAAGGATTTTATGGGGCGATTAAAACATATCTTAACCGTAGTTGTCGTAACCACGCTCGTTGGCTTGATATTAACCGCCGATTACGGCTACGGGGTCAGTTTTGAGGGTAAGCCGAAGATAAAGGACACAGGCGACTACGGGTACTATCTCTGGAGGGACAAGAATAAGGTCTGGCATCTGGTGACGATAACCGGTGATACGCCCCACACCTTTTCCGGGGAGATCATCCTGTCCAGGGGGAGGTTCGATGTCGTCGAGAAGGAGGAAAAGGGGATTGTCGAGACAATCTTCAAATATGTCTCGAGAATTATGGGGAAGGACGAAGAGGCGAACAAGAAGAAGGGTAAGTTGAAAAAGGAGAGGGAAAAGCGGATAGATGAGAAGGAGAAAGGAGAGAAGTGGAAGTTGTTGGATAAGAAGATAGGGGGGACGGATGTGGATAAGTCGGGAGACAAGGTGTTGAGAGATGATCTGGAGGGAAGGGAAATCTCCGTTGTTAACAAGAGTAAGGTGGTCTTCTCTTTTAGGTCGAAGGATGAAAAGAAGGGCTTCAATTTCAAGGTCAAGGGGAGTTCTCCGTGTGTGAAGTTCGACCTAAAGATTGACGGAAAGAGGAACATCAGGAAGGTTTACATTGGAGAAAACAAGATAAGACCGAGGCACCTCCCGATTAAAAAATGCCGTTAGGGGATACAATGGCTGAGGGCCCAAGCGGGTGGCCCTGAAAGCGGTCTTTTTCACGCCCGCCTTTTCCCGACGACGATTATCTTCGATTAAAGGGTGAACAGGCTTTTACGTTGTTAAATCCAAATTTGCGAGCTGTTTTTATTAGAGGGCTAATTTCCAATTTATTTGTATTGTGATAACTTCGGGGGAGAAAAGTGGGAAAGTACCAGGTTGAAAAAAGCATTGAAGAGATCAATAAGAAAATCAAGGGCGGAAAGGTCGTGGTGGTCACCGCGGAGGAGATGGTCGATATAGTGAGGCGTGAGGGGGAGGTGAACGCCGCAAAGAGGGTGGACGTGGTCACGACCGGAACCTTTGGGCCGATGTGCTCGTCCGGGGCCTTTTTCAACTTCGGCCATTCGACTCCCAGAATAAAGTCCTCGAAGGTCCTTCTGAACAACGTCCCGACCTATTCAGGAATAGCGGCGGTCGATTTCTATCTCGGGGTCACGGAACCCTCCCTGGACGATCCCCTGAATAAGGTGTATCCGGGGCATTTCCCATACGGGGGCGGACACGTGATACAGGATCTCGTGGCCGGAAAAAAGGTCGAGTTCGTCGCCGAGTCGTACGGCACAGACTGCTATCCGAACAGGGGTTACAAAAAGAAGATGGGACTGAAAGATTTCCCCTACGCGATGTTGTTGAATCCGAGAAACGCCTACCAGAATTACAACGTCGGGGTCAACCTGGGCAAAAAGACTATATATACTTATATGGGCGTCCTCCGGCCTAATCTCCAGAACGCAAACTACTGCAGCGCCGGCGTGCTGTCCCCCCTCTTTAACGATCCCTACTTCAAGACCATTGGGCTGGGCACGAGGATATTTTTGGGCGGCGGCGAGGGCTACGTGATATGGCACGGGACTCAGCACAATCCGAAGCCGGTGAGGGGCGAAAAGGGCGTCCCAATGGTTCCCGCCGGGACCCTGACCGTCATGGGGGAGCTCAAAAAGATGAGCCCCGAATTTCTCGTAGGGGTGAGCCTTATAGGGTACGGCTGCTCCATGGCCGTGGGGGTGGGGATACCGATCCCCATCCTCAACGAGGAGATGGCGCATCATACATCCGTCTCCGACGAGGAGATAACGGCCCAGATCGTAGACTACAGCGTGGACTACCCCCAAAGTACCGGGAAGACCCTGGGAATGACCACCTACGCCGCCCTGAAATCGGGGACAATAGTCCTCAACGGTAGAGAGATACAGACGGTGCCGCTGTCGAGCTTTGTAAAGGCGCGGGAGATCGCCGCTATATTAAAAGACCGGATTGTTAATGGGAAGTTCTTCTTAACCGAGCCGCAGGTCTTGATCCCGTCGAAGAAGTAGCTGACCGGCTGAAAAAGGCCTGACCTTTTAAATTGTCGCCGTCTCGACAAGGGGATTAAAAGTTCGGGGACTTGAGGTGCCGAGCTCAAGATGAGAGATAACAGGGGCTTTTTGATGGGGGGGATCAGTTTCTTTCGATTCGGCTCTTAGTAATTCAAAGCGTTCGAAGAGGAGTTGGGTTTTTACGGGGGGAAGTGATATTCCGACTTCTGAATGCAATTACGTTTTATAGCTGAAAATGCCTGATCGTCCTTTGAAATTCAGCGGGTCATTTCCCCTTTGCTCCATTATCGTTGTGGCGAAATTCCAACAGATTGGTTAAATCTTTCAAGAGGCTGAATCATGAGTGGCCAAGGCTATCATCGCCGAACACCACAATAAATCGAGGTTTCGCCGCCCTCGAATCTTCCTTCTTAAAAAATCCTTTGAACCCGCGCAACAAACGATACGGTAAACCTCAAATCGAAGGAGTGTTGGGCAAAAAACGTATTGGTCCCGCCCGACGAACTTCCCGGCCACCGCGATCTCAGAGGGCTATTTCCTGATATATATTTGACCCGGGTGCCTGACGGTAATCGAGGGGCCGTTATGCTCCCTTATCGTCCCGGTTGTCTCTACGACCTTCCCCCGATACACCGATGCGGGATCGCCGATCCCCTCGTCTTTGAAATACGTGAGGTTTTTCGCCGGGATAAAGACCGTAAAGTCGGTGGAGAAATCCCCGCCGAAGTTCAAAAAGACCCCGAAGCCCTTGTCTTGGGCGTGAAGCACTTTTCCCACCACGGTCTTTGAGAGGCCGATGTATCTTCCCGCGTCTTCGGCGGGTATCATCCATTTCTCCACCTCCGCCCAGAGCCCCCGTTTCTCTTTTCTGGCAATCTCCATCTTGCGGGAGAGCTCCCCGTAGTGTTTAAGGTTCGGGGGATAGGGACGGGCCACGGCGGCCCCCAGCTCGACCAGCCTCAGATTTACGAATAGATCGTCCACGTAAACGTATGCGAGCGTCCTTCCGTAATTGTCGATTCGCTCGAGGTCGGTTTCGAGCCTGACCTCTTTCCCCTCGGTCAGCTTTTTGTTGATTTTTTTGGCCTCGATTCCGTAGTACTCAGTCGGCTTCAGTCCCCCCGACTCCGGGGTATCGATCCCGATGTAGCGGACCTTTCTGTTGTCGGAGAGCACTATGGTGTCCCCGTCGATGACCTCTTTGACGTAAAAAGTGTTCGGGGCCTGGGCGTAGAGAGGAAACAGCTCTGGAACTACGAGTAAAGCCGAAAAAATTAAAAGGGCGGCTGTTGGTGCCGCCCGTTTTCTCCCTTTTGAGTGCATCTCTACCTCCGGTAGGAGCCGGGGACCTCCACGATAATCAGATTTACCTTTTTCTCCTTCTTCTTCTCCGCGGCGATGGCGACCCCCTCTTCCGGCTCCTCGGTGATGGTCAGGGTCGGCTTTGCCTCCGCCTCAATGACCGTGAGGATAAAGGGCTCCTTGGTGGAGTCGCCGTTCCTCTCTATCGTGGTATCTCCCGTAACGCCCTTGTAGTCCCTGATGGATAGGAGGGCGGGCATCATCTCGTCGCGATCGCTTACGCCCTGGGTTCTCATGAGGAACTGTATCATCTTTATGGTGTCGTAGCCATAGGCCTCGTAGGTTCCGGGCTCCCTCCCGTAAACTGTCTTGAAATCTTCGACGAAGCTCTTGACCTTGGGCCTGTCGCTGTGCGGAGTGAAGGAGTCGGCGAAGTAGGAGCCGATTAGCATATCGCCCGTGATGTCGAGGATCCTGGGATTGTTCCAGCCGTCGGTCCCGAGGAGGGAGACTCCTTTGAGGTCGTAGAAGAAGACGTAGGGCACGATCATCCCCACCATGCTGTAGTGATCCGGGATGAAGATGGCGTCAAACGTGGCGTTGTTTTTGCTGCTTCCGGTGGCTGATATGAGGTCCTTCATGGTGGCCCTGAAATCGGCCGTTTCCGACGTGTAGGATTTCACCGCGACGACGCTGCAGCCGTAAAGGCTTACCTCCCTGGAAAAGAGCTCCTTTAAAACCTTGCCGTAGTCGTCCTCCGGATAGAGGATGGCGAATCGGGAAAGCCCCTTGGCCTGAATGACGTATCTCACCAGAGAGCGGATCTCGTCCGGATATGTGAGGAAGTTCCTGAAGACGTACGGGCCGATATTGGTTATGTCCCTCTCCTTTGTCAGCGTGATTATCGGGATCGAGAGGCGCTGGGCCTCCCCGGCTGCGGCGATCGCCGCCGCCTTGATCATCGGCCCGATGATAAGGGCGACATCGTCGTTGCGTGCAAGCTCTTTGACGGCGTAAGACGCCGTTGTTGCGTCTCCCTTGGAGTCCCTGAAGATGAGCCTTACCCTGGGGCCCTTCGTGAAGCCCTTTGTTCCGGAGGCGAGCTCGAGCCCCTCCCTTACCCTTCTGCCGAAGATCGAGGCGCGCCCGGAGAGGGGGAGAATCACCCCAACGGTTATCTCGCTCGACGTGGGGGCGCCTTGGGTCTCCTTCAAGAGGCCCTGAGCCTCGTAATAATACTCGTGGTTCGGCTGGTTTCTGACGATCTTCAGAAGCTCCTCTCTCGCGTCTTCCAGCTCCCCCTCCGCGATGTACTTCTTCGCCAGGACGTAGGAGGCGTATCCACCGGCCTCCTTCCCCTCCATATTTTCCGACACCCGAATTAGCTCGGTCTCGGAGAGATACTCCTCCACCAAGAGCTTGAGGTCCTTTTTCGCCTCGCTCTTCGACGAGATATCGGTCGCCTTGTCTATCGCCTCCGAGAACCAGTAAACAGCCTCGTATGTGTTCCCCAGCTTCGTGTAGCTCCTTGCGAGGATCAGATATATCGAGTTTCCCGTCCGGGTCTCCTCCGACTCGCGGACGAGGGAGCCGAGTATCCCGACGGCGTCGGAGTATTTCTCCGACTTGTAGTAGACATATCCCAGCTTATATCGGGCCTCGTCGTAGCTGTCCGAGGAGACAAATTCCTGAACGACCTTGAGATAGTGGGAGCGGGCCGAAGAGAGGTCCCCCCGGGCGAGATAGATATCTCCTGCCCTGACCAGCGCGTTGTCGGTCAGGGTGTTGGCCGGGTATTCCTTGATGCACGACAGGTAACCGCTCAAGGCCTCGGAATACCTCCCGGATTTGAAGTCGGTCTCCGCCGCTCGATATGTGCTAACCATACCGCTCTTCGGCTCGGGGAAGCGTTTTCCCCTGCCGGAGGTGTCCGTTACGCAGGACGACAAGACGAAGATCGCGACAATCACGGGAACGATCGAGCCCAATCTCCTTAATCGCCCTAATCCCGTATCAAATTTTTTGGTATTCATCTTTAAGTCTTCCTAAAAAAACATGCTGAATAAAAAGTATCTTTAAATAATAACATAGGGAGGTCTTTTTTACCAAGGAAAATATGGTTTAATTTTAAGCCTCTCCTTTTTGACAGCGGGTTTAATAAAAAGTGCGATGAGCTGTGGGGATTTTATCTCATCCTTTCGGCCGGACGCTAAAGTTATTTTCTTGGGCTTTTTGAAGTGTCTGTTTGGAGAAGAAAGCGAAAAGCCCACCATCGCCGGGGCTTTGCCTTTAACGTTTTTTGCTATCTCTCTTCTTCAGGCGATCGATAACGGCGTCGCTCTTAAGCTCACGAAGGGCGTCCGCGGCGATCCACCTGGCTGCGGGCGAACCCATCTCCTTGATATCGAGAGAGAGCTCGACCGCCCTTTTGTTAAGAACCAGGTTTCTCTTCCCGATCTGGCGGATAGCCCAGTTGACCCCCTTCTTTACCATGTTCCTGTTATCTAAAGCCCCCCTTTTGATATCGGGGAAAAACCTGGTGAACGCCTCATCGTTTGCCTTCTTGTCGCTCACCGCAAGCCTCGCCATCATGACGTACCCCGCCCGCTTTACGAACTCCTCTTCCCTGCGTGACCACTCGACAGCCTTGTCGTAGGCGAAAGGGGTTTTCTCGAAGAGGTTGGCACAGGTCTGGTCACACACCTCCCAGTCGTAGAAATCACCGGCCCACTTCTCCATCAGCCCCTCCGTCACTTTTTTAGGATCTGCTATCATCCCTGCCAGGATCATAGTCTCCCTGATATTCCTGCCCCAGAGCATCGTGGCGAGCCCGTGGCGGTCATCGGCGTCAATACCCTTTTTTATTTCTTTGGCGAGCTTTCGCATCTCCGGCACCCTGACCCCGAGGGCCCGGTCCAGGTCGATGCCGAACCTCGCCATCCCCTCGACCGATTTTGGGTCGGAGCGGCCCTTGAGCCTGTTTACGATCTCCTCCACGGTAAGGGGCGGTCTATTGAAGTTTTGCATTGAGTCTATCTTTAATAAATTTTACCCAACTCTTCGTATCATATTAAAGACCGTTCTTCAAGGTCTGAATGCCCTCCGCGAAAATTTAGTATTTCACTTTGAATTTTGATAAAGAACTGGAGCGGCAGAACCGGATAATCCCTGAAATGACCCTTGACTACACTTCCCGCCCCATGTAATATAGGGTTTTAAAAACTTATCGTTGATTGAAAGAGCACATTTTAAAAAGTTTTAAGAGGCAAAAAAATGTCAAGATTATTGGATATTTTGGGTTGCAAGCACCCCATCATTCAAGGTCCCGTCGGCGCCTTGAACACCCCGAGGCTGGTGGCGGGGATCTCGGAGGCTGGGGGATTTGGGATGCTTGCGATGGGATTTGTTTACGATCCAGAGGAAGCGAAGAGGCTTGTCGGGGAGGTAAGGGAGCTTACCGACAAACCCTTCGGGGCGAACATTATGATTATGAATCCGACAAATGAAGGTATCTTGAGGATACTGAAGGACGCCGGAGTAAATACCGTTACCACATCCGCCGGTTCACCGGAAAAGATATTTCCGACAATCCACGACTTCGGAATGAAGGGGCTTCACGTCCTCCTCTCCCTCTCCCATGCAGTAAAAGCGTACGACGCGGGAGTCGACGGAATTGTTGTTTCGGGTCACGAGTCTGGAGGACTTCGCTCTTTGGGAGGGGAGTCTTCTACTATGATCCTTGTCCCCTTAGTATGCGAACATGTGGACGTTCCAGTAGTGGCAGCCGGGGGGGTAGCGGACTCAAGGGGATACCGCGCCGCCCTGGCCCTGGGCGCTGAGGGGGTTCAGGTTGGAACCCGGTTTATAGCAACCGAGGAGAGCGGTGCTCCAAATTCGTGGAAGGAGGCAATCGTGGGGTGCGGCGACGGCGGCACAACCCTTGTCCCTTTAGGGAAGATGAGCATGCGCTCTATAATAAATCCGAAGCTTCAGAAATTAATGAGCGAATCCAGTTTGGATCTCTCAAAGGAGTACAACATGATTGACGCCCCCAAGGCTTGGACGGAAGGGGATTTTGATCTCTTTCCCGCAGGCTCTGGAGAGGTCGCGGCTCTTATTAAAGATGTGAAGACTGCAAGGGAAATAATAGAGGAGATGGTGTCCGGGAGATGATTCAAAAGCGGGGCGATCATCCCCCTGGCTAAATAAAAAAGGCATTGATCTTGCTGAACTCCACACTTATTTTTTCACAGTATAAAATAATTGTATTTTTTCGGACATTCTGGTAAGGTATCTCTACTGTTTGTAAATTTTGCGTGATTTTTTCGATCGAACCATGCTGGTTCACCATTGAGCTTACGTAGATTTTTTTAAATATGGTAATTCAAATCGGGATTCAGTTGGCGCTTGGCGGTTGCCAATTGGGCATTAACTCAACTAATTTTGGAGCATAAATATGAAAGCCAAAAAAACGATTTTAGTCCTTCTGGTTATAATCCTTTTTGCCGGCACCTCGGCGTATTCCGAGGAGGTGACCTTCACTATACTTCACACGAACGATCTGCACTCTCACCTACTGGGCCACTCCCCGAACAGGGACTACACGCCGAACACGACAAACGACGACGAGACGCTGGGCGGCTGGGCGAGGCTGGCCACAGTTATAAAACAGGAAAAGGCGGCCCGCACCAACACCGTCTTCGTCCTGGACGCCGGCGATTTTCTCATGGGGACCCTCTTTCACATGATAAGCAGGGACGAGGCGGCCGAGCTTGCCCTGATGAAGGAGATGGGCTATGATTTTACAATTCTCGGAAACCACGAGTTCGATCTCAAGCCCAGGGGCCTCTCCCGCATCCTGAGGTCCGCCGCAAAGAAGGGGGGGATGCCCCAGATCCTGGCGTCGAACACGGTTTTCGACCCGGAGGATGAGGCGGACGACGCCCTCGAGGAGGATTTCGAGGCGGGGCTCGTGAAGCGCTACGTGGTCCTTGAGAGGGATGGGATAAAGATCGGGCTTTTCGGGATCATGGGCACCGACGCCGCCGAGGTGGCCCCCTTTGCCTCGCCCTTGACCTTCAGCGACATGTTTGAGACATCGAGGAAAATGGTAAAGCTCCTTCGCGAAAAGGAGAAGGTCGACCTCGTTATCTGCCTCTCCCACAGCGGTCTAAGGGAGGACAAGGACAGGTCGGAGGATGAAATCCTTGCAAGGGAGGTCTCCGGAATCGACATAATCATCAGCGGGCACAGCCACACGGTCGTTCCCGAACCCATCGTTATAAATGATACCATAGTCGTCCAGGCGGGGGAGTACGGCAAATATCTCGGGGTTATGGATTTCACCGTAGGCGATGATAAAAAGGTTTCCGTTGTTAACTACAGGCTCGTGAGTATCGACGACTCCATAAAGGGGGACGAGAGGATAACGAGGATGATCGGCGAGAGGAAAAGAATAGTGGAGAGGGACGTCTTGGCCGGCCTCGGTCTCAAGTTCTCCCAGAAGGTCGCCGAGACAAATTACGACATGATATTGAAAAACGAGGAGGTCGGGCTGGGAAACATGCTTACTGATGCCATCCGCTGGGCCGCAAATAAGCGCCTTTACGACCCGGCCGATCCGTTATCAAGAGTGAGGGTGTGCATCCAGTCGAACGGCCTTATCAGGAGCAACATCCTCGTCGGCAAGACCGGGTACGTGAGCGTCTCCGACCTCTTCAGGGTCGAGCCGCTGGGTATCGGTGTGGACGACACCATGAGCTATCCCCTCGTAACCTTTTACCTTTACGCCTCGGAGATAAAAAAGGCGATGGAGGTCCCCACGTCGATCTATCCTATCAAGGGGAGCGACTACTACCTGCAGGTTTCCGGGCTCAAGGTCAAGTACAATCCGAAGAGAATGATCTTCGACAGGGTTACGGAGATATTGATCGAAGGGGAAGACGGGAGCTTCGTCCCCCTCGACTACTCCTCCGACAACAAGGAGCTGTACAGGTTTACGACCAACTACTACAACGCGTCGTTTATCAAGGTCGTCGGGAACTTCACAAACAATATCCTGACGATGGTCCCCAAGGACAGGGACGGAAACCGGATAGAGGACCTTGCCACGGAGAGGATAGACGCGGACCCGGCAAAACCCGGAATCCAGGAGCTCAAGGATTGGGAGACGATCTTCGAGTATGTATCCACCTTTGAGGACAGTGACGGCGACGGGGTTAAAGAGATCCCTGCGAGGTACAAGGAGGCGGAGGGGAGATTCGTCCCCGAACCAAGCTTCAATCCATTGAAGCTCCTGAAACGGGGGAACTACCTTACATGGATCGCCTTCGGGGCGATTATCGTTGTCCTCGCAGTTCTGTTCTTGATAATCTACGTTCCTGTAAGGATAATCAGGAGGCGAAAGAAGAAGTAACGGACGGGGCGGGGGATGTTCAGTTAGATCGACGTTTGAGGATTTAAGCATGGGCCATAAGATTACAGCGGGTACCAAGGCACCCGGTTTTACGTTCGATTCCCCCTGGAAGAAGTCGCTGAAGTTCTACGACTTTCTTAAAAGCGGGAATACGATACTCATCTTTCTTCGTTACATGGGGTGTCCCATCTGCCAGATGAGGATATCGGAGATAAGAAGGGACTGGGACGAGTTCAATAAGAGAAAGCTCAACGTCCTGGTCGTCCTTCAGAGCGAGACGGAAAACGTGATCTCGGTTAGTGGGAGCGGCGAGACGTTGAAGGAAAAGGATGTCCCCTTTACGATAGTTCTGGATCCGAAAGAGGAGATATTCGGGCTGTACGGTGTACTCCCCGGCTCGATCTTCAGATATATTACGCCGGGCACAATAGTGAAGGCGATGCGCTCTAAAAAGCTCGGGTTCAAGCACGGGGTGAGCGAGGGGAAGGAGCTGCAGCTTCCGGCGGTATTCATAGTGGACAACAAAAAGGTGGTTAAGTACGCCTACTACGGGAAGAGCGTCTCCGACGTCCCCGGGAATAAGGAGCTCTTCGACACAGCGGAAGGACTGTGATGAAGTAAGGGGGTCGGGTATACGGGCGGTCTACTTTGTGTTGGGGGATTAGGCCATCGGCCGGAGTCCGGGGGGGTCGGCAACTGTTTTTGTCGACGGCCGGGCTTTGTCGGTGGAAGGGAGGGATTTAGGGAGGTGGAAGGGTGGCCGGGAAGGTCAGACCTCTCATGGCGGCCGATTTGATTTATTCGCAAAACGATTTGACTTAATCGATTAATCTATTTACTATTATGGGGAGAGGGCGAGGAGGGATTGGGGGTGATGATGGGGTGTTCCGAAGATTTGAAGAATTCAACGGCGCCCGTCGATTTTGTCTTTGCGGTTCAGATTAAAATTGGATTTATAATATTAGAGAGGATAGAAAAATGGAGAAGATCAAAATTGTACACAAGCCTTCTCTCGGCTATCGGATCAAAAAGGCGATAGTAGGGGTCGCCCTCATCGCCTTCGGGACCACCTTCGAGAAAGTCTCCAAGAAGGACAAGGTGCTCATCGAAGAGCTGAAGGACTGGAAGGAGGGCCTCGTCTTTTCGCTGGGGGTCTTGCCCGCGGGTCCGGCGATCACGATGAGAAAGGAAAGGGGGGCCATAAAGTATCTCGGCAGGGGATACAAGGAAAATCCCGAGCTGAAGCTCCTTTTCAAGAACATGGACTCCGCCTTTTTGGCCTTCACCGGCCAGATGGGAAACCACACGGCGTTCGCCCAGCACAGGATACTCGTGCACGGAAGCCTTGTCGACGGGGTGATGGCGAACAGGGGAATGGGAATAGTACAGGCCTTCCTGCTGCCCGGAATCGTGCTCAAGATGATTTTCAAGAGGCCGCCGAAGCTTACCTTCAAGCAGCTGCTTATAAAGGCGAACGTATACCTGATGGTTGGCGTCTGGATTGCACTCAAAATGTGGAAATAACTCTATAGTCAGAAACCTTTTTTAAGGAGTGAAATAATGGTTCCCGAATATTACGAATTTCTATGTCCCGTGAGGATAATCAGCGGCATGAAGGCTCTCTCCAACATCACCTTCGAGATGGAGCTTCTCGGCGCAAAGAAGGCGCTTATCGTGACCGACGAGGGCGTTTCCAAGGCCGGCCTGATAAAGAACGTTCAGAAGGCCTTCGGTGGATCGAAGTGCGAAATTGGAGCGATCTTCGACAAGACGCCCCCCGATTCGAGCACTGACGTGGTAAACGAGGTGGCGAAGCTCTTTAAAGACAAGAAATGCGACTCCTTTATAGCCGTCGGCGGCGGAAGCTGCATAGACACAGCGAAGTGCGCAAACATGATCACCGTCGAGAAGACGAACGACTTAATGAAGTTCCAGGGAGTGGAGAGGCTGAGCAAGCCGCTCAAGCCCTTTATCGTGGTTCCCACCACCGCAGGAACCGGCTCCGAGGTTACATCGGCCGCCGTCATATACGACGTCAAGAACAAGACGAAGCTCGCCTTCACGTCGGGCCTGCTGTTTCCGAACGTGGCGATCCTCGACCCGAAGATGACCGTAACGATGCCGGCCAAAATCACCGCCGCCACCGGGATGGACGCATTGACCCACGCCGTTGAGGCCTATTACTGCATCCAGAAAAACCCGATCTCGGACGCCTACGCCATAGCCGCTATAAGGCTGATCTTCGACAGCCTCCTCGATTCCACCCTGAAGCCGAAGGACGAGAAGAAGAGACTCGCCATGTTGAACGCGTCGCTCCTTGCGGGGATCGCCTTCTCCAACTCCCTCGTCGGGGTCGTCCACGGAATCGCACACGCCTCTGGGGGGGTTGCCAGGGTACCCCACGGCATAGCCAATGCAATCCTTCTTCCATACGGGATGGAGAACAACTTCGACAAGGCGGGCGACATCATCGCCGAGCTCGCCCCCTTCATGGGCGCCTCCACCAAAGGGAGCAAGCTCAATCAGGCAAAAGCCGCCGTGGCCGCGGTGAGGCAACTGGCAAATGAATTGAAGGACGCCAGCGGACTCCCGACAAAGCTGAGCGAGGCGGGGGTGACGAAAGACCAGTTAGAGGACATCGCCAAGACCGCCATCAACGACGGCTCCTGCACGATGAACCCGGAGGAGGTCACCTTCGAGGTCGCGCTGGACATCTTAAAGCAGGCCTTTTAGGTAATGGGGGACGCCGGCATCGTCAAGGGGGACTGCCGCATCGTCTGAACAACTTTGGTGTGAAAATGGTGAACGGGCGGGTCTTCGGGCCCGCTCTCTTTTTTAGAAATAGACCGTAAAAGTCTGGTCGAAAAATCCAAACAAGGAGGTGATCGTGTCCACCGACGTGTCCATCGAGAATAACAAGTCGCTCGTCAGGCGCTACTACGAGGAGGTCGTAAACGCCGGCGATGTGGATAGACTTGCCGAGTTCGTCTTTTCCGAATACACCGAGGTCTATAACAACGTCAGGCATAAGGTTGGGATCGATGGGGCGAAGGAGCACCTGACGGGGGTCAGAAAGACCTACCCGGACCTTCACCTGAACGTCGAGCGACAGATCGCCGAGGGGGAGTGGGTCGTGACCCAGATCACCGCAACGGGCACCCACGAGGGGGTGTGGCTCGGGATGAGGCCTACCGGCAAGAAAGTGGAGATTACAGGTGTGAATGTCGACAGGGTGGTCGACGGCCTCATCGTTGAGCACGGCGGCGCCGCCAACACGTTCGAGGCCCTCCTTGAGATCGGCGCGATAAAGATCGCGGATCCGGTGGAGGAGTAGGGGCGCCGGTGCGGCCTATCTATCGCTTTCGCTCGTTTCCGATTTTGTTGTGTTGCAGTCTACACCGTGAAGGGGCGCTGTCGGTTTTGTTCGTTTAAGATTTGAGCCCATCCCTAAAAAGTCCATAAATGACTTCGGGGGTGGATTCCAATAATCCGCCTCCATTTGCTTCAACAACATAAAAAATCCGCCTTAAAAAAGTTCTTGACACGACACCCAAAATAAATTAGCATACTATATACTTGTATACAAGATACTGCTATACAACTAATATATTGGTAGGGGGAGGAGGAACTATGAAACCGACCGACTGCATATGCTTCAAGCTGGCCAAGGCGAGCCAGGCGGCCATCCGCTTCTGGAGCCGGAAGGTGGCAAATCTAAACATCACGGTCGTCCAGGCTATGATCTTGAGATTTCTCCACGAAGAGGACGATATTACATCCAAGGAGCTGGGGGAGAGGACCCGGCTCGACAGCGCCACGCTCACCGGCGTCATCGACCGCCTCGAATCGGTTCGGCTGGTAAGAAGGGAGCATAACCCGAGAGACAGACGGGCGATTCTCGTCAGGCTCACGGATAAGGGAAGGGAGGTGGGCGAAAAGCTCGACGGGCTGATGGAGGAGGCGAACAGGGAGTTTCTTTACGATTTCAAGGATGAGGAGAGAGCCGCCCTCAAGGGCTACCTCGACAAGATCCGCACCAGGGACGGTTAAATTTAGGGGCAGACTAAAAATCATTCGGTGTTTGATCGCCTTGTTTTACAATTTGCTTTTTAAGGATTTAAAGAAATATAGGAGTATGAGATGAAAAAGGATGAGATTAGAGGTTATGGGATCGAGTTAGGAGCGGACGTTGTGGGCTTTGCCGATATAGCGGACTATGAATCGGAGAGGGCGCCCGATCCGAAGACGATCTTGCCCGGTGCCAAGTCGATTGTGGTTTTGGGCTACCGGGAGATCCACGGCGCCATTGAGAGCGAAAACAAGAGGATCTCGATGGCGACTCGAATGGGGATGATGGAGCTGGGATTGAAGAACAACTACTTTATGACCAGGTACATCGAGAGGGGAACTGAAACGAAGGCGGTCTCCGTCCCGCCGTCGTATCCGCTGAACATGGATCTCCCCTACATGGGGAGCGTCGGGGACGTCTCCCTGCGCCACGCCGCGGTGGCGGCGGGGCTGGGCGTCTTCGGCCGCCACAACATAGTCATCAATCCGAGGTATGGTACGAGGATCGTCTTCACGGCGGTCTTGACGGAGCTACCCTTGAGCTCCGATCCGAAGGTTGAGGAGGATCTCTGTAACGACTGCGGCCTCTGCGTAGAGGCATGTCCGGGCGGCGCCCTCAGCGAGGAGGGAAAAACCGATTTTATGAAGTGCCTGAAGGTCTCCCAGCCGTACGGAATCGGGGGATTGATAAGGTACTACTACAAGATGTTAGATGCAGACGACGATAAAAAAAAGGAAATGTTGAGGGACCCGAAATTCCTCAATCTGTACCAGTCGCAGTTCATCGGCTTTCAATACTTCTGTTTCGAGTGTATGACCGTCTGCCCGGCGTGTATCTGATAAAAAATCCGGCCTGAAGAGAAAAAAGCGATGATGGGCTAAAAACGTGACTTTTAAATTATATGATTTAGCTCTTAATCTTACTTGAACATTTTAAGGAGATGATATATCATAACATTAACGATACAATGACATGATTCTAAAAGATGGCGGGAGAGCAGTCCTTATGTCTCATCGTGAGAAATTGCCGAATATACTCTTCTATATTACATTGCGTGTTTGCGAAGATGTATTGGGAGAAAAGGGCCTTTTTTCGATCCTTAAATACACCAGGCTGAAAAAATTCATAGACGAATATCCCACGAAAGACCTCGATCTGACACATGACTACGAGGATTTCACCACCATTACGACGGCCCTGATAGAGGTCCTGGGGGAGAGCGGGGCAAAGGATATTATGACTGAGGTGGGGAAAAGGGCGTTCTACTTGATTGCGGATATCGCCCCGTATCTTTTCAACATAGAAAACGTGGTGCCGGAGAGGATACCTCCCGAGAGGAGGTATGAAGAATTCCTCAAGGTCTACAGGGTAATGACCGACGCCGCCTCCGCCATCTTCGGAGATATTTATACGATCCTGGAACAGGAAGCGGGGTTGATCTGCGAGATTTCACCATGTTATCTCTGTAAGGGACTGAGAACCAAGGGGCCCATTTGTTATATTCAGGTAGGTTTTATGGCCGGGGCCGCCGAGTGGATAATGGGAGAGGAGATTCAGGTGGTTGAGACCTTATGTATTGCCAAGGGTGACGACAGGTGCCGATTCGTCGTGGTGAAGCCGTAAGAGTGAGGCCGGTCTGGTAAAGGATGCTTAATTTATTGGATTTAAAGGGCTGTGCTAAAAACTGATTGAAGGCGCCATGGGGTTTTTTCAAACCTGTTTTCCCTTGACTAAAACGGTAAATTGGGATAGTTTGTATCCCTTTAAATATTTAAGATGGCAGGAGAAGAGGGGTGGGTCAGATGGTTTTTCTGTTTTTTCTGCCGGTGATAATATATGCCCCATAGAGCAGAAGGAGATTTCGATTTTTCGGGAAGGGTTGCCCTGGTGACCGGCGGCTCCAAGGGGATAGGCAGGGCCATAAGCCTCGCCTTAGCAGAGAAGGGGGCCGACGTGATCGTCAACTACTCGGCTAACGACGATGCCGCTAAAGGCGTGGTCTTGGAGATAGAGGCGATGGGTAGGAAGGCCGCGGCGATAAAGGCGGATGTCTCGGACACCGCCCAGGTCGAGGATATGTTCGGCAGGATCAGGAAAGATCCGGGCAGGCTCGACATTCTTGTCAACAACGCCGGGATTATTCGGGACAAGCTCCTGATGTTCATGAACGAGGAGGATTGGAACAGGGTGATCGACATAAACCTCAAGGGCGTTTACAACTGCTGCAAGACGGCGATACGGTTTATGATCGGGGAGAAGTACGGCAAGATAGTGAACATGGTCTCCCCCTCGGCGATCCTCGGCAGGGCGGGGCAGACTAACTACGCCTCGTCCAAGGGGGGCGTTATAAGCTTTACGCGCTCCCTGGCCCAGGAGATAGCCCGCTTCAACGTCTGCGTGAACGCCGTCTCCCCGGGTCTCATAGAGACGGAGATGATGGACAATCTGACCGAGGAGACGAAAAAGGAGCTCCTGTCGGCGGTTCCCATCGGCAGGCTGGGCACCCCGGAGGAGGTCACCGGGGCGGTCCTCTTTCTCGCCTCCGACAGGTCGGATTACATAACGGGACAGGTAATATCCGTGGACGGCGGATTGACCTGATAAATGCAACAAATTTTTTGTTTTCACCTAAAGCGAGGGAGTACTTTTGGAAGACAGAAATGAACTGATATCGAGACTGAAGACGCTTATTATCGAGAGCCTCCAGCTGGAGGATATAGAACCTTCCGACATTGGAGAGGATGAGCCACTTTTCGGAAACGGGCTCGGCCTCGATTCCATCGACGCCCTGGAGCTTGTGGTGGCGCTGGAAAAGGAATTTGGGATCATCATCCCGGACGAAGAGGTGGGAAAAGAGGCCTTTGCCTCCCTTAACGCACTGACCGATTTTGTACAGCGGGAGAAAAAAGACCTCTCATGAGGTTTACCGCAGAAGATATTGTCAAGGTAATCCCCCACCGCCCCCCATTCCTGCTTATCGACTCGGTAGAGATAATCGAGTTCGGGAAGGGAGGTGTCGGGCAAAAAGGACTCGTTAAGGACGACTCCTTCGGGGATTTCTTCGACACGTATCTGCCGAGTAAACGGATCATGCCGAGACCGATGATCATCGAGGCCGCGGCCCAGACGGCCGCCTTCGTTGTTGCCGGCGAAAGGCTATTGAAGGAAGGGAGAGGTAATGAGGGAGATGCAGGAGGGCCAGCCGCCGGCGTTCCTGTTGGCGTTCCTGTTGGATATTTAGTAAAGATCGGGGACTTCTCTTTCAGCGGAGACGCGGTAGAGGGGGATACGTTGAGGCTTAACGTGGTGCTGGATAATGTATTCGGCGCCCTCCACAAGTTCAGCGTGGTGGCCGAGGCCGGGGGGGTCGAGATCGCCCGGGGAAGCCTCACGTTCTCGGTGGAGCGGGCCGGGGGCGGCGGTTGAGCACCGATTGACAGGGATATTCGCTTAAGATTGCGTTTGAACTACCGATAAGCTCGATCCGAGTTACAGCCCCTTTTGTTATTCGGTCTTGTTGCTTGTATAGGGATGTAAAAAGGATCTCGGTCCCGCCCATGTTTAAACAAAAAATGAAAAGCCCCCAAAACTCCGGGGGCCTGATTGGTTTACGGCGATGTAGGTTATATAAATACGACTCGTTTTTGGGAAGAGAAGCGGAGGGGAAACAATATTCTATAAAGGACCGTCCCGCTTTCGATAAAGAGCCGACCCGCTCAGCGCCCTGACCCTTAAAGGATTTATCCCACCTAAAACCAACTCCCACCATTAAATTCGGCCAACCCCGCTAATCGTTCTCCAGCGTCTCCCCCGGGCCGAGCATGTGAAGCTCCGCGGGAAGGAGCTTTCCGTCCACGGTGAGGCTCGTTACGCCGTACTCCTTTTTGACGTAAAACACGCTGCTCGTCCCGTCGTTCCAGTTGACATGAATCGTCTTTCCGTCAAAGATGTAGCTCCCCCAGACCTCGGGTCTGTTAATGACCCTGTCTGTCCCATCTTCAAAGTAGGAGGATACGAACTTCGCCTTGCCGTCGTTGTAGAAGGAATAGATGACGTTGGGTGTGTCGTGATACATCGGCCAGTTTCCGAGGATGTCGTTGAGGTTGGCCTTGGCCTTGGAGGGCTTCGGCGGCGTGAACTCGCTCTCCGACGGAATGGACGTCGCAATATCTATCTGAATGTATTTCCCGAACACCCATCCGGAGAGGTCTTTGTAGACGATGTAGTACCAGTAGCCGGTGAAGCCGTCGATGTTGTCGGTGTGGTTCGAGTGGGCCAACGCCTCTACCCGGTAGCCCTTGTTTACGCTGCCGAGCTTTTTCCCCTCGAGGCTGGGTTTCTCCCTCACCCTCAGGCCGTCTCCGGTTATGGTGGCGTTGTCCACGGCCAAAACTGGAAGGGCGAAGATGAAAATAAGGGAGGCGGCCGCAAAAAGGTATAATATCTTTTTCATCTTGTTTTCCTCTTTCAGGATTGATAACCCGAAAAATATAGCAATAAGCCGGGTAAATATCAAGCGAAAAGTTTTTGATTGTCTATCCGGCATTTTCTTTGATGGAATCAATTTTGGTATGAGGCGGTAAGATATCGGGGTCTTCCCCGTGCCGTTAATGGGGGAGCCCTTCCCCTCTAATGCCGATGCTAATAGCGATACTAATAAATATTAGAGCCCCCTCACGATCTCCAGGTATCTCTCGAAATTTTCAAGGGATACGTCCGGGGGGATGTTGTGATCGATGGAAGGGATAAAGCCCCCCTTTCCAAGCATGAACCTTACCTTCTCGACGACCTCGTCTCTTATCTCGGCCTCGTCGCCGAAGAGGGCGATTTTATCTATCCCCCCCATTATGACGAGATCCGGGTGTTCCTCCCTGACCTTCACAACGTCCATCCCAGCCTGGACCTCGAAGGGTAGCATCATGTTTATCCCCGCCTCGGTGAACAGGGGGATGAGGAGGGTCACGTCCCCGTCCGAGTCGACGCAGAAGACCCTTATGTCCGTATCAGCCGTGATCGAGTCGATGAGCCTCTTGTAGTATGGCGACATGAACTCCTTAAACGCCTTCGGCGATATCATCGGGCCGTTCTTGTACGACATATCCTCGAAGAAGAAGACCCAGTCGATTATCGACCGCTCCCTCATCTTCTTTATCGTGACCTCGTTGAGATGGACCCAATGTCTTGCTATCTCGTGGAGGAGGTTCGGGTCCCTCCTCGTGGCCACAGACAGACCTTTAAGCCCCAGAAGGAGCCTGAACGTCCCGAAGAGGCCGCACTGGTGGGCGCAGGTGTATGTGTCTTCGCCAAAGGCGTTTGCCATTGCCGCCATGGCGTCCAGAAAGTCGGTGAAGCGCTCCGGCGTCTCCGGGTCGAGACGCCATTTCAGGGCCTCAAAATCGTCGATGGTCTTTACCGGGTGGTCTATATACTGGGGGATCGTCGAGCGGCCGTCGGTGAAGACCTTGACGGTGTTTCCCCCAACGTCCCGCTTTACGACGTATTTGTCCCCCTCTTCGATCACCTCCTCCTCGAAAGCGGGCCAGAAGCCGGGCTCATAGTCGGTGTTGGCCATGATGGGAAGCCAGCTCATCTTGTCGAAGCCGAAGTGATCCGGGGCGGTAAACGCCGAGTCGATTACCGTCTCCGGAAGGCCCTCGGTGTGCCAGCGAGCGAGGGTTTCCTCCCAGAAGCCCAGCGCCTCGTAGCGTACCGGCCTGTCTGCCTTTTCAAAATTGCACAGGGCGTGAAATCTCTCTCGTACATTCATTGTATCTCTTTAACCGTTCCGATATCAAAATCTGGATTTTAATAACTTAATCCCAAACTTAAAGGAGTATTTGCGGTAGGTAAAGACCGTCCTCTTTCGCCTTGGGTTTAAAGGGTAATCGTTTTTTGAGAGCTACTTCATTCCCCTCACCATCTCGAGGAACCTCTCGTAGTTCTTCAGCGAGACCTCCGGGGGTACGGCGTGGTCTACAGCGGGGATAAATCCCCCGCTCTTGAGAAGGGGCGGTACCTTGTCCATGACCTCTTTCTCGATATGTTCTTCCTTGTCGAATAACGCCATCTTGTCGATTCCACCCCAGATCACCATCTTCGGGAACTTCTCCCTCACCTCCCTTATGTCCATTCCCGCCTGCACCTCGAAGGGGAGCATCATGTTTATCCCCACCTCGGAAAAGAGCTGGAGGATTGTCCAGAGGTTTCCGTCCGAGTCCACGGCAAAGACGCGGATGTCGGTGTCCGCCTTTAATGAGTCGATCAGCCTCTTGTAGTAGGGGGACATGAACTCCTTAAACGCCTTGGGAGAGATCATCGGCCCGTTCTTGTAGGACATATCCTCCCAGAAGTAAATGTAGTCGATGACCGCCTTCTCCCGAACTTTTTTCATGAGGGTCTCGTGCATGTAGACCCAGTTCTCAGCGACCGCGTGGAGGAGCTTCGGCTCCCTCTTCATCAGGACCGACATCCCCACAAGGCCCATCAGGTGGCGGTAAGTCCCGAAGAGGCCGCAACAGACGGCGGAGTTGAAGCAGTCGTCTCCGAAGCTGTTTGCGAGATTTATCATGATGTCGATGTTTAGTGTGAAGCGCTCCGGGGTTTCCGGGTCGAGGCGCCACTTCAATGCCTCGAAGTCCGCCATCGTCTTCACCGGATGGTCGAAGTCCTGGGGAAGGCCGGACTGCCCCTCGACGTGGACCTTGACGATCTTCCCCGCCAGGTCCCTCTTCAAGATGTGCCTGTCCGTCTCCTCAATGATCTCGATATCGAAGGCGGGGCAAAAGCTCGGCTCGGAGTCCGCTCCCGCCGCAACGGTCAAATAATTCATCTTGTCGAAGCCGAAGTAGTCCGGGCCGGTAAAGACGTTGTCGATGACCGTCTCCGGGAGACCCTCCTTGTGCCAGCGGTCGAGGGTCTCCGTCCAGTAGCCTATCGTCTCCCAGCGCACCGGCCTGTCCGGCTTTTCAAAACTGCACGTGGCGTGAAATCTCTCGCGCGTGTTCATAAAAGGACCTTTCTACAAAAAGTTTCCCGTGTCATTTATCACCTTTCGTTTGCTATGTCAAATTATTTTAGTGGGAAAATAGTCTGAGTAGATCTCAGATGATCTCGACCCGAATGAGGTTTGTGGTGCCGGCGACCCCGGGCGGAAATCCCGCCGTGATGACGGCGATATCGCCGCTTTTCACGAACCCCGACTTTATCGCCTCCTCCTTCGCCGTTCTGATCAGGTCGTCCATGTTGTCGTTGAACTTAACGAGGCGGGCAAATATGTTGAAAGAGAGCGTAAGCCTCCTTATCGTGTCGATCTTTGGGGAGAGGGCGACGATCGGCTGCTTAGGCTTGTAGCGGGCCACCATCCTGGGGGTCGTGCCGGTGGAGGTGGGGGTGATTATCACCGAGGCGCTTAAGTCCTTCGCCGTGTGATATGCGGCGTGGCACACGGCGTGGGTAACACTCTCCTCCCTGTATTTCTCGACGGAGCTCTCCCAGTCCTCGGAGTGAAGTCCGTCCTTCGCCGTGTTCGCAATGTTTGCCATGGTGGCCACCGCCTTAACCGGGTGTTTCCCCACGGCCGTCTCCCCGGAGAGAAGCAAGGCGTCGCTCCCGTCGATCACGGCGTTTGCCACGTCCGAAGCCTCGGCCCGCGTGGGGCGCTTCTCATGGATCATGCTCTCCAGCATGTGCGTCGCCACGATAACCGGCTTTCCCACCTCGTTGGCGAGGCGGATCAGGATTTTCTGCACCAGCGGAACCTCCTCGAGGGGGGTCTCCACGCCCAGGTCCCCCCGGGCGACGAGTATTCCGTCTGATACTTCGAGGATGGAGGCGATGTTGGTCAGCGCTTCCGTCTTCTCGATCTTTGCGATCACAGGGACGTCCTTTCCTGCTTCGGCGATGAGCCCCTTTATCGTCTTCACGTCATCGGCGCTCCTCACAAAGGAGAGGGCGACCCAGTCGACCCCGAGGCCGAGGCCGAAGGCGAGGTCTTCCCTGTCCTTTTCGGTGATCGACTCTATCGAGAGCTCAGTGTCCGGGAGGTTGACCCCCTTCCCAGGCGTTATCTCCCCGCCGTTCTTCACAAGCGCCCTTATCTCGTCCCCGTCGATTCCGGTTACCTCAAGCTCGATCGTCCCGTCAGAAATAAATATCCTCTCGCCCGGCTTCATCTCCCGGGCGATGTGGGGGTAGTTTATCGCGAGAAGGCCGGACTCTTTCGCCGCGCTTCCCGTGAGCCTGATCTCGCCTCCGTCATCGAGCTGTAATATTCCGCCGGGGACGTCCTTCACCCTTATCTTCGGGCCCGCGAGATCGACGATTATCCCGACGGGTCTTCCTATCTCCTTCTCCACCTTTCGTACCGCCTCGACGGTCTTTTTGTGTCCTTCGTGGGTTCCGTGGGAGAAGTTGAGCCTCACAGTACTCATCCCGGCCTCGGAAAGCGCCCTTATCATGTCGATCGACTCCGTGGCGGGGCCCAGCGTGCAGATAATTTTCGTCGGTCTCATGGTCTTACTTCCTCCCCTTTACCTTTTTGCCCACTTTTTTTGGCGCCGGGGTTTTCATCACCTTTGGCGAGGAGGTATATTATCATTACGCCCCCGATAAGAATCATCGGGAGCGTCAAGAGCTGTCCCATGCTCAAGGGGCCGACGATGTATCCGAGGTGGGGATCCGGCTGGCGGTAAAACTCCGCGAAGAAGCGAAAAAGGCCGTAAAATGCGAAGAAAGACCAGGTGGGGATTCCCCGCCTCACGCCCCTTACGTTCATTACAAAGATGATGATAAAGAGGAGAAGCCCCTCAAGAAACGACTCGTAGAGCTGGGAGGGGTGGCGGCAGAGAGACAGCTCGTCCAGCGGGAAGACCATGCACCAGGACACGTCTGTGGCCCGCCCCCAGAGCTCGCCGTTGATGAAGTTTCCGATCCTTCCCAGCCCTATCCCTATGGGGCCGGCGACGGCGGTGATGTCCGCTATGTCGTAGAAGGGTATCCCCTTTCTCCACGAGCAGTATATTACGGCGAGTAGAACGCCGGCGAAGCCGCCGTGAAAGGACATCCCCCCCTGCCAGACGGCGAACAGCATCAGGGGGTTTGAGAAGAACGCCCCCGGCCCCCCCGGCCAGTAGAAAAGACAGTAGCCGAGCCTGCCGCCCACTATCACCCCCAGCATCAGGTAAAAAATATAGTCCCAGAGGTCGTCTCCGGTGAGCTTAATATCTTTTTTCTTTGCCAGGTGCCCGATGACTAAAAAGGCGGCGATAAAGCCGAGGAGGTACATTATCCCGTACCAGCGGATCTCCAGCTTCCAGATCTTTACAATAACCGGATCGATGTTCGGGTAAGGTATCACGATTTTTTCCTGAAAAACGGTTTAAAATGTCTCAAATAAACCGGGCTCAACGCCCGCTTTGTATCAGGCCGAATTGGGATTTCATATATCAATCACCCTTCGGCTCAACGGTTTTTCTTGAATTCACTGTACCTGTAGAGGGAGGCGGCGGCCCTGATCATCCTCCCGGGATCCGGAAAGACCGGTATTTTTTTCTCCTCGAATTCGGAGTACCACCTGCGATACATCGAGAGCTCCCCGGCCATGAAGCAGGTGAGGAAGACCTTGTCCGGGTTTTCGTCCCTGATCTTGGAGATGACTTCCGCGGCGTTAAAGTCGGACTCCGGGATGAGCGTAAAGATCACGAGGATGAGGTCGAATCGATCGTCCGCCGCGAGCTTTCTGGTCAGCGCCTCGTAGGCTTTCTTCGGCCCTACGTTCTCTATGGCGAACCACATGTCGACCGGATTTCCCACCGAGGCCCAGTCCGGGAAGACCTCCCTCATCTCGCTTTTTAACGAATCGGAGAGGGATGGGATGACGAGGCCGTGGGCGCCGGCGTAGTCCGCCGTCAGCACGCACCCCACGCCCGTTATCGAGATCACGCCGAGCCTGTTCCCCTTCGGGAGGGGGACGTAGGAAAAGGCCTTCAGGGCGTCGTAGAAGTGGTCGAAGTCCTCAACCCGGACAAGCCCCGAGGCCTCGAAGACCCCGTCGTAGATCTTGTCGCTTCCGGCGAGCGTCCCCGTGTGGGAGGATATGGCCCTGGCGCCGGTCTCGGTCCTCCCCGATTTCAAGACCACTACCGGTTTTTTCCTCGTCACCTCCCTCGCCGTATCGATGAATCGCCTCCCGTCCCTAACCCCCTCGAAGTATATCCCCACAACGTCCGTCTCCGGGTCCCTGCCCAGATATTCGAGGACGTCGCACTCGTCGATGTCCGCCTTGTTCCCCAGGCAGGCAACCTTCGCAATAGAAAAATTTTGGGAGGAGGTTATCCACCTGAAGAAACCGCTGGCGAACATCCCGGTCTGGCCGAAGAACGAGACCGACCCCCTCTTCTTCGGTTTGTCGAGGGTCGTGATCGACGTGACGAAGGAGTCCTTTACGTTTATCGTGCCGATGCTGTTCGGCCCCATGATCCTGAGGTTGTACTTCTCGATCGATTTTTTTATCTCCGCCTCGAGGTTTACCCCCACCTCCTCGCCGGAGTCGGAAAACCCGGCGGTGGAGATGATGATCCCCTTGACCCCCGCCTCGCCGCACTGGGCGACCGCCTCGGGCACCAGGTCCCTCGGGATGACGATCATGGCGAGCTCCGGCCCCTCCGGGATGGACGCGATCGAGTCGTAGGCCGTAAACCCCAGGATCTCGCCCCCGGCCGCCGCCGCCTTCGGATTCACGGGATAGATCTTTCCCCCGTAGCCGAAATCGAGGAGGTTTCTGATGACTATATTTCCGCCCTTCCTCGGATTTTCTGAGGCGCCGATAACCGCCATGCTCTTAGGATTGAAAAATATATCGACCTTGGCCATGGTATGCTCTTTTACAGTTATGGTGTTCTTATTTATACCTTGCGTTACCAAAAGGTGGCGCAATTCAGAGGCATCCGATCTTCTATCCACCCGCCCCGTCAATTATTATCGATGAGACTTTTCAGCTCGAAAATGAGGTCCCCCGTTTTCCTCCCGTCCGGAAGCTTAATATTGGGAAATACATTCGATATCTTATCCGTAAGGTCCGCCGCCGCATCCTTGTCGCCACCGCCGAGGTACCCCAGGGCGAGGTAGTATGCGTCGAGCGCCCTGTAGCCGTCAAGCTCCCCGTAGTAGGGAGAGAGGATCGGGTCTGTCGAGATATCATTGAGGTCTTTCAGGAAGGCCCTGGAAAACTCGATCAACGCCTCGTGGGCGCCCGCCTCCCTCGTCCTTTTGAGGTTAGCCGTCTCGATCTCGCAGTACTCGATCAGCTCCTTTAACGTGAACACCCGGGTAAGTCCCCTCTTGTTCGAGTCTAGGTTTAAAAACTGGCCGAATACCCAGCCGGTCTTCCCCCTGTAGCTTATCTTGTACCAGTACTCCGTGACCACCACGACCCGGGTGGGATTTTCCCCCCTTCCAATCACGTCAACGATCACCCCACGATTGACATGGGCGATCGCCTTGGTGTTGGCGTCCGGGACCCCGTGGATCGCCACGCGAGCCCCCAGTATCTCCGCCTTTCGCTCGACGGCGAAGAGGGGACTGGATGTGAAGGTTGAGGCAATAATTACAAGAAGCAGCGCCCCAAAAAAGCTTTTGAGTCTCATCTTTTTAGTTCCTTTCTTTTTTTACCCCGCGGTGATATGTCCCTGTACTCCATCTCCCCGTACCATTTTTGTATCTCGAAAAAGAGCATTGTCCCCCCTATGACGTTCAGCGGGATCAGGATCAGGTTGAGAAACGGTACGTAGAGGAAGAGGAACGCCGCCGCCCCGAAGCCGAGAGAGGAGGAAAGGTTCTTATATACGAATCTCATCTTGTCTGCAAAGGGGATTCTTCTCCTCCCCAGGGGGTGGTCGAAGTAGTCGTATGCGAGAAAAATCCAAGTAATAATATTGAAAATGACGGCGAATATCACGGACACGAATACCGTAAAGAGACCGATGAAAAAGAGGGGCAGAATCAAGATCAGGATAAACAGGTAAATAAAGCTCTTTAGTATCTCGTGTGTGAGGGCGTAGCCGATGTCCTTCGTTATTACGCGTAAGGAAAAGGGCTCGTCGTGGGATTTGCCGAGGACGATCGCCTCAACCCTCTGGGAGAGGAGCTCGTTGAACGGCAGGCAGATGATCCCACCGATGATGTAGAAGATTATGGCGGCAACGAGGAGGAAGAGGATTACGGTGAAGACCGCCGCAATCCAGAAGAGGATCGCCCAGTACCACGCCTTTTCGTCCGGGATGAGCCTGTCCACGGAGTCGAGGAGAAGCTTCGTGCCAACAAGATAGAGGATGATAACGAGGATGACGTTGATTATGATGGGAAATATCGTGTACTTGATGAGTCCGAAGTTCTTCAACAGGAAGCCGAGTCCCCTTATCGGCGCCGTGAATCCCCCAATCGCCCTGAAGATGAAGTTCGGCCTTTTGTGTTGTCCCTTGACCCTCTTCATCTTCCACCCTCCTTCAGGACAAAGACGAGGCGGATGTCCATGACGTTGTTCTTGGTCGGCCCCGTGATGACCAGGTCGCCCAGGGGTTCAAAAAAACTGTAAGAGTCACACTCCTTCAGATATTGATGGGCGTCAAGTCCCATCTCCCGCGCTCGGTCGATGGTATCCGGGGCGGAGAAGGCCCCGGCGGCGTCCGTGGGGCCGTCCGTGCCGTCGCTCCCGAGAAAAAGGCCGTAAATCCCCTTTGATCCCTCCGTCAGGGCCGCGAAACTGAGTGCGAAGTGGGTGTTTCTTCCCCCCTTACCGAGGCCGGTCACCCTTACCGTGCTCTCCCCCCCGGAGATGATGCAGGCAGGCATGGGTACGGGTCTTCCCTGGGCCGCCACCTCCGCCGCCACCGACTTGTGAAAGCGGGCGAGCTCTTCGGTGTCCCCGGCAAAGGCCGACGAGAGTACCATCGCGTTAAAGCCCTCCTCCTCAGCCTTCTTCTCGGCACCGGTCAGGGCCGCCGCCGCGCTCCCCACGATTATGTTTTCGACATCGTTAAAGACCGGGTCTCCCTCCTTCGGTGTCTCCTCCACCTCTCCCCTTACTCCCGCGGATAGGTGATCTATGATCGCTCTCGGCATTTTCCCTGCTAAATCATATTTTTCGATCACGTCAATCGCATCTACAAAGGTCGTGGGATCGAAGGTCGTGGGGCCGGACGCTATGGTCGATATATCGTCGCCGACGACATCTGAGATAACAAGCGAGAGTACGGCCGCGGGATGAGCGATCCGGGCGAGCCTTCCCCCCTTGAGACTGGATAGGTGTTTCCTAACGCCGTTTATCTCGTAGATGTCGGCGCCGGAGGCGATCAGCATCTCGTTTACCGACTTGAGGTCGTTTAAGCCGATGCCGTCAGCCGGAGCCGTCATGAGCGCCGATCCTCCGCCGGAGATCAGGACGACCACTACGCTCTCCCCTCCGCCTCCGGCACTTGCCTTTTCGGCGATCTCGTAAATCCTCCCGGCCCCCGTCACTCCCCGCTCGTCCGGTATCGGGTGTCCCGCTTGGATCACCTCGATCCCCTTGAGAGCGTCTCCGTGGCCGTACTTGGTGACGACGACGCCCTCGGCAATCTTATCCCCGAGAAAGTCCGCTGCGGCCGCCGTCATCGGGTGGGCGGCCTTGCCGATGCCGATGACGTAGATATTCTTGAAGCGGCCCAGTGCTTCTCGGCGGCCTTCAAGCGCCCCGATCGTTACCGAGTAGGGATCGACGCTTTTCGCAGCCGCCCTGAATATGGCAATCCCTTTCTCCTTTATCCCGTCGCGCATATTGTCCTTGAAACGCTTTTTTAAAAAATCGGGGGCGGCGAGATCGAAAGCTCCGTTAAAGAACGCCCCTAAAAACCCTTGATTATTCAACGGAAAGAATATATAATTGAAATTCTTACACAAAAGGTGGATGAAATCAAGGTCAAACGGAAAATATTATTTGAAGTATCCCCTTTTGCCGTATAGAGCTGTTGAATTGTGATTTCAGATAATCAAAGGGTTTAATATTTGAATTCGATATGTTTCCACTGGGGGAATTGATATGAATATCACCTGCCCGCACTGCAATCTTAACGGTAAGATATCGGAGGACAAATTAAGGGCCTCGGCAGGAAAGATACGGTGTCCCCGCTGCAAAAAGACATTCTCGCCCGAGACGGTTGCCGGCCCGGGACACGAGGTCGGGAAAAACGCCGCGGACGAAATACAACTGGGGGGAGACACCGGGGGAGACGATTTGAAGTTTCTCGAGGACGACGAGATTGGTTTCGTCGGTGGGGGGTATGTCGACGATTTATCCATGGGGAATGAATTGGATGATGTGGGCACCCTCGACGGGGAAGATATCCTGGGCCCCGTAGGGGAGGATGACTTGGGAGACATTATAGATGAGCCCCTGGAGGTGGTGGAGCCTCTAAATGAGGATGAAGAGGTAGATATCGGCGGAAAAAAGGAAAAGAGATCAAAGGAGAAAAAACCGAAGAAAAAGCCGAAAGAGAAAGTGCCGAAGTCTCTTGACAGGGCCGAGAAGATCCCCCGGGAAAGGGGCGAGGTTAAGGGGAGTAGGGGGAGTGGACTTAAGCTTTTATTGCTGATAATCTTTCTGGCGGCATCCTTATATGTTATGTTCTACAGCTGGAACGCTTACTATAAGCCGTTTCGTGAGGAGAGGGAGTTCTTGGAGGATTCCAAGGTCCTGCTCGGGAAGTATCGGGAGCTCAGGACGATATTGGAGGAGGGTATTTCGGATCCAATCTATATAGTCAAGGCCGTCGAGCTGGCGTATCCCTACAATATGTATGTTGAAAAATACGACGTCCTTAAGAAAGACAACAAGAAGGGTACCAAAGATGCCGGTGCCGGGGTTAAGGAGAACAAGCGTTTCCACGATCCCCTCTACGGCTCTCTCGCGATCACGGGGAGGCTGTTTCTTACGAGCAAGGAGCTCCTCAGGCGAAATCTGAAGCCGGAGGATTACTTCAACGTGGAGTGGGGAGATACCCTCCCCGTTAAAACGAGAGCTCAATACATTAACGAGGTAAAATCCGGACTCGTTGCCTGTCTCGATCTAATGGACGACAACGTCAACTATGCGTTAAAGCTTACAGACATCAGCGAGGACCTCTCCTTTTTTGGGATGGTTGTCGATCAGGGGCTCAGAGTCGTCGGGAAAAACGACGTGACGAAATACAGGAGCTTCTATACCAAGAGCTTCAAAAAAGTAAACGAGAAAAAGCTGAAGAAATTTGACAGAAGCCTTCCCATTATGAAACAGACCGTTGAGGAGATAGAGGTCTTTATAAACAGGCTGAAATGATTGAGGCGGAGACTCTTTCGGTCATTTTTGTCTTGATAAAAGAAAGATATTTTGCTTTTCTTACTAAATTTTAAATCGATATAGAGATGTGGGGCGGGACCGATGTATATATATGAGGCGGGACGATTCAAAGATTCTCGGGGGCTGGGCCGGCCGAGCACGTTCTTTTGAAATGAGATGATGAGGGTTGGGAAGTGAAAGTTTTTTTTTGTTTGTGCATCTCAACGCTTTTTTGATTTGAATTTGGCGAAGCCGGATAAGACAGTGAAGCAGTGAAGCACTAATGATATTAGTTATGAAAGGGATTATGGGGATGATCGACTCAAAGCGTTTACTTATGGTATTTGCCGCGCTTGCTTTTTTGTCTCTTTTCACGGCGGCCGCTATGGTTTCATCCACCGGGGAATATGAAGATATGATCCTCGTCCCGGAGGGGCCGTTCGTCATGGGAGACAATACGGGAGGGGCCGATGAGAGGCCGGCCCACACCGTTTATCTAAAGGCCTATTTCATCGACAGGTACGAGGTTACCAACGCCGATTTCGCGAAGTTCTTAAGCGAAAAGGGAAACAGGATGGAAGGGGGCGCGGACTGGATATATATCGGCAAGGTGGGGTGTAAAATCGAAAAAAGCGGCCGCGGCTTCGCTCCGGTCATCGGTTACGAAAACCACCCCGTGGTTATGGTGACCTACTATGGAGCCAAGGCCTATGCAGATTGGATGAAAAAGAGGCTCCCCACGGAGGCGGAATGGGAAAAAGCGGCCCGGGGCGGTCTTGTCGGGATGAAGTATCCCCGGGGTGACGATATAGATACGATTCAAGCCAACTACGGGCGAAGGAAGGTTGGGACTACGCCTGTGGGTGTTTATCCCCCGAACAGGTTCGGCCTTTACGACGTGGCGGGAAACGTATCGGAGATGGTAAATGATTTTTACTCGGAGAGTTACTATAAAGATTCTCCCGAGATAAACCCAGGGGGTCCAGAGGCCGGGGAGAATCACGTAATCAGGGGTGGGGACTACCTCTCTCACTCCGAGGGACTCTCCGTCTATAAAAGATACGAGGGCCCGTCCCCGTATGTGGCCCTCCCCAATGTGGGCTTTCGTCTCGTCAAGGACATTAAATAGATCCGGAGCCGACAAAAACCGCTAAATTATGAGATTGCGATTTTTTACACGTCTTTTTAGCAATTGCTGAAAAACGGTGGGCAATATGGTAAGTCTCCTCGGCCATATCAATATTAATATTATGGCGGCTTTTAACATTTTGTCTCATTTTAATGAGGGTATAATATACTTGACTTGTTAAAATTTACACAAGATACTTTACGGCACCTGTTTTTTCGAGTGAAAATTGCGGCTCATATTGATCATACTGAATATATCAATTAATTTTCTGCCTTAAAGAAATCACTTTAAGAAGCAAATCCCGAATTTGGATTTTTAAAGAAAGCGTAAAGGAGTATAGAGAATTAGTATCCAATGAAAGCTTACCATATACTGTCTGTGTCGGCTTATCTTTTGTTTTTCAATAGAAAGTTTTAAAACCGGTTTTGAAGAGGATAGGAATAGTAGCGGCCCTTAAGAGGGAGATCAAATATCTATTGGGCGACTTGAAGGAGGGTAAACCCCTCGGGAAGGGCGCAAGTTTTCATCATCCGGTATATGAGGGGGAAATCAACGGTCGTGATATAGTCGCTGTTGTTTCCGGTGTGGGAAAGAAGGGCTCCGAGCGGGCGGCCCGGCTGCTCATCGAATCATATGGTCCGGATATGATAATAACAGCCGGTTATGCGGGCTCGCTCACCCCCGATCTTGTGGTGGGAGATATTGTAGTGTACTCCCGGGCGTTGTCGGAATCCGGCGAGAATGTGGACTTCATCGAGTCGGAGCCGGCCGTTTCATCCGATTTCGGGCGCAAGGGGACGATCCTCACCGTTGACCGCTTTATTGGATCGGTGGGGGAGAAGAGGGAGCTTGGAGTGAGGATGGGCGCCCATATCGTCGACATGGAGAGTCTTTACATAGGAAGGATTGCGGTAGATAGGGGCCTTCCGTGCCTCGGGATCAGGGTGATATCGGACGATTTAAGGATGGAGATACCGAGCCTTTCCGGATTGTTGAACAGCGAGGGGGAGGTGGAGATAGTAAGGGCGGTGAGATTCTTTGTAAGTCATCCGGGGAGGATAGCGCCGCTATTGATTTTTCTGTACAATATTCGAAGGACGACGTTAATCCTTGACAGGTGTATTAGAAAAAGCCTGTCGTTGCTATGAAAAACAGATAAGTTTAGAGAAATTATTTAAAATTATGTTGATATTTTATAAATTTTAGTATATATTGTTAGTAATTTGATATTTTTTATAAGGTTTTACCAAAGTATTGGGCTAAACGAGATTTTTTGTATAACAGCTTTTGTGATTTCCTTCAAGGCGAGGAATTCAAATACAGTATATACTTTTTTACTATACTGGGACAGAACAGAGAAGTATATATAACCGATAAGTTTGAACTTGAAAGATGTATAAGGCATACTGGGGATTGATAGACGCGCCGTTCGAGAATGTTCCCGATCCGACTTTTCTTTATGAATCCCCGCAGCATAAAGAGGCCCTATCGAGGATGCTCTACGGCATATCTCGAAGGAAGGGTTGTGTAATGCTCACCGGGGAGATCGGAAGCGGCAAGACGACCCTTTCCAGGACCCTCATTCAGCGTCTCCCGAGGGAGAATTTTGAAGTTGCACTCCTTGAAAATCCTAAATTGACTCCCCTCCTCTTCGTACAGGAGATTATATATCAATTTACCGGAGAGAATCTCAATCAGAGGAAGACAAGCCAGCTTCACCATCTGAACCGCATACTTTACAAGAACGTCTCCGATGACAAAGAATCGGTGATTATCATCGATGAGGCCCAGCTTATACAGGATAAGGACACATTTGAGGAGCTGAGACTCCTTCTGAACTTCCAGCTTAACGACCGCTTCCTCTTGACACTGATACTCATCGGACAACCGGAATTGAAGGAGATTGTAGATTCGATACCCCAGTTCGAGCAGCGGGTGGCGATAAAGTATCACCTTCAGAATCTCTCTTACGAGGAGATGGTAAAGTATGTCGAGTTTCGTCTGAGGAGGGCGGGTCTCAACCGGAACGTATTTACTATCGAGGCCATGGAGAATATCTTCGAGTACTCCAGCGGTACGCCGAGAAAGATAAACAACATCTGCGACATGGGTCTCCTTGTAGGATGGAACAAGAAGAGTAAATATGTGGATTCGTCAATTATCAGCAACCTTTTAAGTGAGAATAAAAATTGGTAAAAATATCTGATATCATAAGGGGCCAGGATATTTTTGAAGATAAGAAGCAAAAGGGTGGAGACAGTGATCAGAAAAAGAGCGTTGTAATCAGCGATATTCTCACGACTGATGATCTCTTGGGTGAGAAGATTTCACCCTATTTACGGGCTCCGACAGAGGTTGAAAAGAAAGAGGCCCTACTGATATTGTCGGAGCTTAAAGGGCTTCTTAACAATATGTTTTCTTCGATTCGGAGAGGGGAAAAATTCGATATTATTCCACTGAGCCTCCATGCCAAGAGATTGGCAAACTCCATTGATAAATACCAGAATATCTTCATGTCCCAGATGTATAACGTCTATGATTACACCAACCTCTCGTACAATTCCCTCTGGACGACCATCATCGCGGTTAAGATCGGCAGAAGGCTTTCTATAAGCGGGGCGGAGCTTAACGAGCTTGCCTTTGCCGGACTTACCCACGATGTGGGGATGGGTTTAATTCCGGAAGATATTTTGAACAAGGAGAAGGATCTCTTGAGGAGCGAGGTAAGAGAGATAGAGTCCCACCCGGAAAAGGGGAGCGAGTTTCTCAAGAAGTTCGGAGACGGATACCAACACCTCTCGTTGATCGCCCTTCAGGAGCATGAGAGGGAGGATGGTTCCGGCTATCCCGGGGGATTGAACGGAAAGGATATCCATCAACACGCAAAGATCATAGGCCTCGCGGACACTTACGAGGCGATGACCCAGGACAGACCTTTCAGGAAGAGGGTACTCCCCCTCTACGTTATCAAAGATATCGTAGATAATATGAGAAGTAAATTCGATGGCGAGGTAGTAAAGGCGCTGCTTGAGGAGGTTACCCTTTTCCCCGTAGGCAGCTATGTAAAACTCAACAGCCAAGAGGTGGGAAGGGTAATCGCGGGAACGGGGGAGACTCATTTTAGGCAGGTTGTCCAGATACTTTACGACAGCGACGGGAAAAAGCTCAAAACCCCGAAGATCGTAAACCTTATTGAGGCCCATCTCATACATATCGTGGAGCCTGTCGACGAAAAACAGTTGGAAGGTGAATAGATAAAAAATGAAGTCATTTAATAAAAGATACGCCAAAATATTTCATAGATACGGATTGGTCTGTTCTTCGGCACTTCTCGTTTTTTTTGCCGTCGTATCGTGTACGCCGAGTGGGAGCATGCGCGCCGGGTCCGTTCACTCACTACCGACGGAGGCGAGTCGCTACGAACACAGGGTTCAGCCCGGGGATTTTATCGATATCAACCTCTGGGAAGAGGGGGAGTTAAAAGAGTATAAAGTTCAGGTTTCAAAGGCCGGAACGATCAGCTTCATATTCTTTGAAGAAATAAAAGTATTGGGAATGACAAACAAGGAGTTGGATAAGCACCTCGTCGAAGTATTGTCGGAGTATTATGTTTCTCCGATACTAAACGTAAAGATAAGGGAAGTTGTATACGTCTTTGGGGAGGCACATAAACCGGGGGCATACACGTTTGAGAACGGCCTGACGCTTGCCGCAATACTTGCCTCCGCGGGCGGGCCGACGAAGGACGCAAAACTTAGAAATGTCTTGATAATCAGAGGGTACAACAAAAATCCGGATGTGGTTGTTGCGAACGTGGGCAGGATGATGAAAAAAGGCGACCTGACTCAGAATATTTACCTCAAGGGTGGTGATATCATCTTTCTGCCTTCCACCACGATCGCAAATGTCAACTATTTCGCAAAACAGCTTATGCCCATCCTTGAATTTATCATGTTTCCAACACAAGTTGTATTTCCTTGAAGTAAGTAGAAAAGGAATTATTTATGGCTCAATATGAGATACAGCTGAAGGACCTGATCAGGATAGTAAGAAAGCGCAAGAACATCATTATTTTTTCAACCATTACTCTTTCGGTTCTGAGCTTCTTGTTTGCCTTGATTCAATCGCCTTCCCCCAAGTACAAGGCGGTGGCAAAGGTCAAGTACGACAGCATTCAGTCTCTCGCCGGGATGATGCCCAGCAGCTTCTACTTCTCGCCCTACAGCAATATCAGGTCCCAGACCAAGGTCATCACCAGTTTCCCGGTATTAAAGGAGGCCGCAAAGGAAGTTGGGCTTATAGATATTGGAGAGATGAGCGAGGAGCAGGAGAATGACACGATCCTTCACTCCAAGGAGTATATGACCAAGATCTCGATGATCGAGGCGGCGGTAACGACAGAGCCGGAGGAAAACACTAATATTATTAAAATTACTGTAATATACGACGATCCGGATATGGCCGCCAATATTGCAAATGCGCTGGCAAAAAGCTACAAAGAGTATAATATCAAGTTAAAAAACGAGCGAACCATCAAGACGAAGGAATTCATCGAGAAACAGTTGAAAGAGCTTTCGAGCAGATTGAAGAAGGCCGAGGATGAGCTGAAGGAGTTTCAAAACAAAAAGGACATTGTCTCATTGGACAGCCAGGCCATGCTCGATTTGAAGGTCCTCGATGAGCTGGAGAGGAAATACGAGGCCCTTAATCGCGAAAACCAGACATTGCTCTATTTTAAGAGAAATCTCACTTTGAGGGGTCTATCAAGCAACAACATGTTTCAGCTTAGAGAGGTGAACAGGGACAGCACCCTGAACAGATATAACCTGGAGCTTCAGGAACTGTTGATAGAGCGGGATAAATACCTTACCACATATACCGATCGTCATCCAAAAATAAAGGATATTAACAGTAAGATCTCGAAATTGAGGGGCTCAATCCGTTCGGATGTAAACTCGAGGATAGATCTCAACAAGAAGGATATGGATATTCTGAAGGGGGATATCGAGAAGTATAAGGAGAAGACATCGGAGTATCCGAACGACAGCTTGATCCTCGTCAGGCTCCAGAGAGAGGTGGAGCTTCAGAGCAGTCTCTTTTCAGAGCTGAATTCAAAATACCAGGAGATTCTAATACAGGAATCCGGGAAGATCGTCGAGGTGTCGGAGGTGACTCCGGCCCTCAGCAACAATAAAAGGGTAAATCCGCCGAAGATCGCCTCCTCGTTTTTTATGGGCCTTTTTATAGGATTGTTTCTCGGGATCTTCTTCGCGATTGTAAGAGAAAACATGGACACCTCCATCGGTACCATTGAGGACGTGGAGAGCTATCTGGAGATCCCCGTCCTCGGAGTCATTCCCTATGTGGCATCGATTAAGGGCGTTCCGGAAGAAGAGGAGGTAAAAGAAAAAGAGGGGATTTTGGAGACTCCCCTTGTATTTTTTATGAACCCTAAATCCCAGGTTGTGGAGGCGTACAGGAGTCTTCGCACCAACATCCTCTTCATAAATAAGGAAAAGGGAACAAAGACGTTTATGGTTACAAGCTCCTCGCTCCAAGAAGGGAAAACGATAAACTGCGTCAATATCGCCGTTACCCTTGCCCAGGGGGGTTACCGCACTCTTTTGGTCGAGGCGGATATGCGTCGGGGCACCATCGGCAAGATATTCGGTATAGATAAGTCACCGGGGCTGTCGGACATTATCCTTTCCAACAGGGACTGGAGGGAGGTAAAAAGGGATATTAACGATATAATGCTCGGCAGTATCGATATGGATGTCTTGATAAAGACCCCGGAGTTATCGAATTTCAACATCATAACTTCCGGGACCTTTCCCATCAATCCGTCGGAACTTATTAATTCCCAACAGATGTCCAAGTTCATAGAAGAGATAAAGGAAAACTACGACTTTGTGATTTTCGACACCACGCCGGTGTTGCCTGTTACGGATGCGGTCCTATTGAGCCAAAAGCTCGAAGGAGTTTTCTTGCTGTACGAAGTGGGTAAGATCGCAAGGGGCGTTCTCAAGCGGTCTAAATTGCACCTGGAGGCGGTCAAGGCGAACGTCATGGGGGTGATTTTAAACGGCGTAAGACCGGAATACGGCCCGGATTATTACGAATATCATTACCAGTATTACTACAGTGAAGACAAAGTAAGCTCCAAACCCGGAGACCCTACGGAGCTGAAGGAGATGTTTACAAAGGAAAACATGATGCGTGTTTTAACCTCCGCCAAAGATGGAGTCGCAAATCTCTTTAAGAGAAAATCGAAATAAGAAAGCTCCCCTGAAAAACCCCTCTCTCATGTAGGTCCTGTCATGAAGGCGCCCAAAATAGACGAGTCTACAGAAAATTTAAACACCCCCACAATTTTATTGTTCGGGGTTATGATTTTATTCATCGCCCTTCTCGCCCTTTTTCTGTCCGGGGGGGTGGAGCTCAAGATGATGATCCTGTTGCTCGGGGTTATCTCTTCGGCGATATGCTTTTTCAACACGGAGATGGCCCTCTACTTGATAATCTTCGCGATGCTCTTTTCGCCGGAGTTTTCCCTCGGAGGCGGGCTGGAGGAGGAGCGAAGCCTCGTAATCAGGATCGAGGATGTGGTAATAGTCATAGTATTTTTGTCCTGGGTGCTGAAAACCACCATATACAAGGGCCTCGGGCTTATCGTTAGGACCCCCCTTAACAACGCGATACTGATCTACATTTCCGCCACCCTATTATCAACCCTCTGGGGATCGCTTGTTGGAGAGGTAAGCCTCCTGTCGGGTCTCCTTTATGTATTTAAGTATATGGAGTACTTCCTCGTCTTCTTTCTTTTTGTCAGCAATTTGGAGGACAGGAGCCAAATCAAGCGTTTCGTCGTCGTGGCTTTTATTGTCGCGATATTTACCGCCCTTTACGCGATTATCCAGATCCCCCAGGGGGTAAGGGTAAGCGCCCCGTTCGAGGGGACATCGGGAGAGCCGAACACCCTCGGGGGATACCTGATTTTGATCATCTCCGTCTCGGCGGGGCTTTTAATGACTCTTGAGGACAGGAAGATCAAGAGGTATCTCATCGGTGTAATCGCGCTGCTCTCGATCCCTTTTGTCTTTACCCTGTCACGCAGCTCGTATATCGCCGTGATTCCGATGTTTATAACCATGTTTTTCTTTTCAAAAAAGAAGCTCATCCTTGCCGCTCTTCTGTTGATCCTTCTGGTGCTTTCGCCCTTTATGCTCCCGGAAAGGGTCAAGGGGAGGGTGACCGAGACCTTCGTGCCTTATCCCGGTTATGAGGGCACCGAGACCCTTCTGGGCAAAGACCTGGATCCTTCTACGTCGGCCAGGATCACCTCCTTCAGACATGCCTTGTCGAAATGGTCTGAAAAACCGCTCTTGGGCTGGGGTGTCACGGGGATTGGGTTAATAGACAGCATGTATTTCAGGGTCCTGGCGGAGACCGGCTTTTTGGGGATTGCCGCCTTTTTTTACCTGATCTACAGGATAATAGTCTTTCTCTACTCCACCTTTAAGGAGGCCCGGGACAGGCTTCTCAAGGGGTTGTCATTCGGGATGCTCCTGGCGACGCTGGCCCTCCTCGCCCATTCTATAGGTGCGGCGACTTTCATTATTGTAAGGATCATGGAGCCGTTCTGGTTTTTTATGGCGACGATTTTCCTGCTGTCAAAGATAGAGAAGTCAACAATGGAGATTACGGTCGGGGATGGACAGTGAAAATCGCTTATTTCCTAAAAAGCCTTCCGGAAAAATCAACCACATTTATTTACAAGGAGATCGAGTTTCTGAGAAAGAGGGGCAACGAGGTCTACATCTTTCCCGTATGGGATATAGAGACGTCGGATATCCCGGACTCCATTGCGGAGGGGGACGATTGCAACTACGGGCGGTTCTCCCTTCTGTATCCCCGCTGGGCCGTCGCCCTTCTGAAATTCCTTATCATCAAGCCGAAGGCCGTCCTGAATTTTTTTTTGGAGTATAGGAGGCTGTACGGGATAAAATTTGTATTAAAATCATTGGAGGCGGCGCTCGTCCTGAAGGGCATCGGTGTAAGCCGTATCCACGCCCACATGTTGTCCATCTCGGCAACGAGGGCCAGGATCGCCTCGATACTCATCGACATCCCCTACACCTTTACGGCCCACGGTTCCGATCTCCTCCTCCTTTCCCCCCGCGACTCCGCCGAGCTCTTGAGGGACGCAAAAAGCGTTATAACGCCGACCGAATACAATAAGAAAAAGATCGTGGAGATAGGGGGGGATGTAGCCGGGGATAGGGTCAGGATAATACCGTACAGCGTGGACACGGAACTCTTCTCCCCCCTTGGGGTGGGAAGGGATAAGGGGGAAATCGTCGAGATTATCAGCGTGGGGAGGTTGCATCCCGTAAAGGGGTACCCCTATCTGCTTAAGGCTACGGGCCTTCTTAAAAAAAAGAAGCTCAAATTTCATTTGACCGTTGTGGGGGACGGCGCCGAGAGGGGAAATCTTCAAAGAATGGTTGAAAAGCTCGGTCTTGAAAGATTCGTCACGTTCACGGGGAGCCTTTACGGAAGGCGGCTTCGGGATCGGCTCAGGGTCTCCGATATATTCGTCCTTTCGAGCGTTTCGGAGGGGCTTCCCGTCTCGATGCTGGAGGCGATGGCGGTGGGACTTACCGTCGTGGTGCCGGAGATCACCGGGATACCGGAGATGATCACCTCTGGCGGAAGCGGCGGGAGCAAGGAGAACGGGATTACCTTTGAGCCGAAAAATCCCGAAGACCTGGCCCAAAAGCTTGAATCGGCGATCAGGGATCGTGTCCTGAGGGAGAGGCTCGGCCGGGCGGCGAGGGAGGCGGTGGTTAAAAAATGCTCGTACGAAACCACGTACGGGAAGATCGCGGAGGTTATCGAGGGGGTGTCTCCCCGGTCCTGACAGTAAAGGGCTCCCTATTGAAATTCAATCGATGGCAAGGGGCTGAAATTTCCACACTTTTTTTGAGGTATTTCGTTGAGGCGCGCCCTTTTTATATCGTATAACTTCCCCCCCATGGGGGGCGGCGGGGTCCAGAGGACGGTCAAGTTCGTCAAGTATCTCCCCGAGTTCGGGTGGGAGGCTTTGGTTTGCGCCGCCGATGACAAAACCTACTGGGTTCGGGACGAGACGCTCCTTGACGAGATACCGAAGGGTACGATTATAAGGCGGACTCCCCCCTTGAGGCCCCGATTTCTCATCTCCGCCCTCGAAAGGATTACGTCGAAGGCCTTTGCGGAGAGACTGATAAAAAACGTCTTCATCCCGGACGACAGGATCATCTGGGCGTTATCGGTCGTCTTTAAGGCGCTTCGGCTGATTAAGAGACATGATGTCAGGCTGATCTATTCCACATCGCCCCCCCACAGCTCCCATCTTGCGGCCCTCTTGTTGAAGAAGGTCACCCGGCTCCCCTGGGTCTGCGACTTCAGGGATCCGTGGACGAAGAATTACCTCTTCAATCCTCCAAACGGGTGGGTCGAGTCGATTAACGAAATGATGGAGAGGGGGGTGATGAGGGGCGCCGATCGGACGATATGCATTACGGAGAGGGCAAGGGGGATTTACGGGGAACTCCCCTGGGTGGATTCCGATCGCCTTGTTACTATATATAACGGCTACGATCCTGATGACTTCAGCGGTAAAAAGGATCGCAAGATCGATTCAAACAAGTTGATCATCACGCACTCCGGCTCCCTTTACGGTGGGAATTACCCGAAGTATTTTTTTTTGGCGGTTGAGCGCCTCTTGAGGGAGGAGCCCTCTCTCAGGGAGAGGCTGCTCTTCAGGTTTGCAGGGGTAATGGAGGGGGAGATAGAGTCCGAGATAGGGGATCATCTCGGTGGGAATTCCCAGTTTCTGGGGTACATGACTCACCGGGAGGCGGTTGACGCCGTCGCAGAATCGGACTGCAACCTTATGGTGATAAAGGCGGACGAGAACGCCTCGTATCACGCCGCCGGCAAGCTCTTCGAGTATATGGGGGCCGGGCGCCCCATCCTGGCCGTCGTTCCCTTAGGTCAGACCGCGGACCTCGTAAGGTCGACGGGAACCGGCATCGTAATCCACGAGGACGACCCGAAAGCCCTGTGTAGCAGACTCAAGGTGGCGTTTGCGGAGATCGCCGATATGAAGAAGGAGGGTACGTTCTCGCCGAATATCGAGGCGGTCGAGCGCTTCGAGAGGCGGAGGCAGGCCGGGAGGCTCGCAGCAATCTTCGACCGGTTGACGGCGGAGAAGGGGAAAAAATGAAGGTCGCATATATATTGGAGGGGATAAAGCCGGGCTGGCTCACCTACGAGTTGGAGGCGCTTAAGGATATCGGAGTCGAGATAGACATCAACCCGAACAATCCCGCGGCGTACTCGGATTTTTCGCCCTACGCGGAGCCGGAGGAGAGGTCTCTCGGCCGCGACATTCTTAATCTCACAGGGCGATTTTTAGGGGGGCCCTCCGTGACCCGCAACCGCTTCGGTAGGATGAGGAGATACGCCGGATGGCGGATCGCGATCTCGACCCTCGCCATGGCGGGGGGGATAAAGGAGAGAGGCGTCGGGATCATCCACGCCCACTTCGCCACCGGGCCGGCGGCCTCGGCGATGGCGGTGTCTGAGCTGACGGGGATTCCCTTTGCCTTTACCGGCCACGGCTACGACCTCTACAGGGAGCCGATCGACTGGGGGTTTCACGCGGAGAAGTGTCGGAAGGCGGCCTTCGTCAGGTGCATATCCGAGTTCAACAGGAAACATCTGGTGAAAAAAACCGGCCTTGACGGCGAAAATTTCCACGTCGTACCCTGCGGCGTGGACACGGAGCGCTTTCGCCCGGACGAGGGGGCCGATTTGACGCCGGACGGGGACCGGATCATCCTCGCGGTTGCGGGTCTCGTCCCGCCGAAGGGGATACCCTTTTTGCTGAAGGCGGTATCGAGCGACAGGGTCAGGAGGCTGAAGAAAAAGCTCGTGATCGTAGGCGACGGCCCTATGAGGGGGGAGCTGACTAAAGAGGCTTCGATGTTGGGGATCGACGTGGAGTTTACAGGGGAGGTCGAAAACCGCGATATATTGGAATATTACCGGAGGGCCGATCTATTTGTCCTTCCGTGCATTACGGCGCCGGACGGCCACCACGACGGCGTCCCCGTGGTCATGATGGAGGCGATGGCAGCGGGCATACCCGTAATATCGACAAACATATCCGGGATACCGGAGCTGGTTGACGACGGAAAGAGCGGGATTCTGGTTGGAGAAAAGGATACAAAGGCGATAGCGGATGCCGTAGAGAGGCTCCTTACGGACGACGACCTGAGAAGGAGGTTTTCTATCGAGGGGAGGAAAAAGGTCGTTAAGAAGTTCAATATCAGGGATGTGGCTAAGAGCATAAAAGCTCTTTTTGCGAAGTACTCGACGGGGGGAGTGTGAGGGGAAAAAGGAAAAATAGAGGCGGGATATTTTACGCCTGTTACGAGGATTTGACCAGGGAGGTGGCGTGGACCGTCCACATCAGAGAAGTGGTGGATAACTGGGTTAAAATGGGAAGGTCGGTGACGCTATTTTGCCCGTCCACCTTTCCCTTTCGGGTGCCGCCCGAATGCCGGGTGGTTTACGTACCCACGTTTAATATCAGGATTGTCGGCGAGTACCTGTACCTCCTCTTGCTCCCGCTCTACGTCCTCTTTTACGGGATGAAGCTCAAGCCGAGGGTGCTCTACTGCCGCGAGATGAGCCTGATGTTCTTCCTGTTAGTCGCCTGTAAGGTTATCGGGGCCCCCACGATAGTCGAGATCAACGGATTTCTTATAGATGATCTCAAGATCATCGGCACATCATCGCTGAAGATCCGGTTCTTCCGTCTCATGCAGAGGATAAACTTCACACTGGCCAAGGCCCTCGTCTTCGTCTCCAGCGAGCTAAAGGAGAGACACGTCGAGATGTACGCTCTCGATGTAGGGAAGACTTATATGGTGCCCAACGGCGTCGATACGGACCTCTTCTCGCCGGGGGAAAAGGGCCGCGCGATCGAGAACATCTCCCGGCTCGGGGGGATCGAGCTCGATCCGAAGAGGAGCTACGTCACGTTCGTCGGCTCGTTCTATCCCCACTCCTCCACCACCGTAATCGTCAAGGCCTCTAAATATATTGTAAGGAAGCGCGGCGACGTCGATTTTCTAATGATCGGGGACGGGCACGACCTTAACCTCTGCCGGAAGATCGTTGAAGAAAACCGGCTTTCGGAGAGGGTGCTCTTCCTCGGTGTTAGGCCTCACAGCGAGATCCCGGACTTCCTTCGGGCCTCTTCGGCCCTGATCTTCGTGACGACGGACCCGAAGAGGTGGGGAAACAGCATGAAGACACTGGAATATATGTCGTCGGGGGGCGCCGTGATAAGAAATTACAGGACCCTCTTCGACGTGCCGCTGACCCACGGCGAGGACTTCTTCTTCATTGAGGATGTGAGCCCGAAGAAGCTGGCCGGTGCGATAATTACCCTTATCGACGACCACAAGTTGAGGGAGAGGATAGGGGGCGGGGCGAGGAGGGTGATCGTCGAGAACTTCAACTGGAGGCGGACGGCAACGAGGCTCCTTGAAATCATAGACGGGCTGTAATGCTTTGGTTCTTACGGACTATATATAAATGTATTTAGATTTTTGGCGAAAAAAAACGGGTTAAACGTGAAGATGCTTCTGTTGACAAACGATTACCCACCGACGATTAGCGGGATATCGACCCTCTTTTACCGGATCTGGCTCTTCCTCCCGAGTGACCAAGATCTGATACTGGCGCCGAGCGTGGAAGGGTCAGCCGCCTTTGACAAAGAGAGCGGCAGAAATGTTGTCAGGTATCCGGCGATTCCCGTGAAGTCGATTTTTATAAAGGTCTTCAATTTCAGCGTGCAGTTTCTTTACGCCCTCCGTCTCTCTCTGCGCCACCGGGTAAGGCTTCTCCATGCGGGGCAGATACTGAACGGGGGGGTCATCGGGTATATTTTTAAAAAGATACTCGGCATCCCCTACGTAGTGTGGGTCTACGGGGACGAGACCAGGCCTATCTACATGAAGAGCCCTATCCACAGGTTATTAATCGATCGCCTGATCGGGGGCGCCGATCGAATCGTATCGGTCAGCCCCGTGATCACGGAGGAGTTTTTGGAATACGGCGTGTCGCGGGATAAGATAATAGAGATAATTCCGGGGGTGGACACCGAGACCTTCTCCCCCGGGAAGCCGCCGTTGGAGCTGATGGAGAGGTACGGGGTTAAGGGCAAAACCGTGCTCATGACCGTGGCCCGCCTAACGCCGAGGAAGGGCCAGGACACGGTGATCTCGGCGCTTCCCGGTATCTTGAAGAAGCACCCCGACGTCGTCTATCTGATCGTCGGGCACGGGCCCTACCGAAGGTCGCTTGAGGAGCTTGCCAGGGATGTGGGGGTTTTAGGCAACGTTATTTTCGCAGGGAAAGTTTCGGACACGGAGCTGCCGGATCACTACAGGCTCTCCGACATATACGTGATGCCGAACAGGGAGGTAAAGGACTCCACCGACTCGATCGAGGGATTCGGGATATCGTTCATCGAGGCGGGGGCGTCGGCAAAGCCGGTGGTGGGCGGAAGGAGCGGCGGTGCCGTGTTCGCCGTCGAGGAGGGAGTGAGCGGTGTCCTCGTCGACCCGGAAGACGTCGGGGGGCTAACTGACGCGGTAATCGGGCTTCTCGACGATCCGAAGGGGACCGGGGATTTGGGGAGGCGGGGGCTTGAGAGGGCGCGCACGTTCGACTGGAGGCTCAGGGCCGATGAGATATTAGAACTTCACCGGGAGTATGAGCGGTCGAGGAGATGATTTAGAGCCGGAAAAAGGCCGGTTTTTTCAGGCAGCGGGTTTTTGAAAATTTTACAAGGCGTTGTTTGAGGATTGGGGTCAAATCGATTTTCAAATCCGCCCTTTAGATGATATAATAGTTACCATGATGTCTGCAGACACTCCAAGGGCCTCGGTGGTGATCCCGACGATCGGGAGGGGGGAGCTCCTGATCGATACGTTAAGTCATCTCCTCTCTTCGGGCTGTAACGGCTGCGAGATAATCGTGGTCGATCAGACCCCCGACCCGGATGAATCCGTGATCGAGTTTGTAAAGGCGAATCGGGATAGAATAGTCTACGTCAAGATCGACGAGCCGGGGCTTACAAACGCCAGGAACGTGGGGATAGAAAAGGCGGGGGGGGATGTGGTGATCTTCTTGGACGACGATGTCGTTCCGGACGAACGGCTCGTCTCCGCCCACGTCGCGGCCTACGGGGGCGGCGGCGTGGACAATGTGGGGGGCGTCGCCGGAAGGATTTTGCCGCCGGGTGAGATATCGCATGAAGTGGAACAAAACCCGAAGAGGATCGCGAAGGTAAGGCTCTTCGGTCTTTTGATCCGCGAAAATTTCGATTCCGACGTCCCCACAACGGCCGATCACGCCAGGGGCTGCAACATGTCATTTCTTAAACAGGCCCTTGTAAAGGCGGGAGGATTTGATCTCGCCTTCGGGGGGACAGCCCACCTCGAGGATGCGGACATGTCCTTAAGGGTTAGGAGGCTGGGATACAGGATGCTTTTTTGCCCCGGGGCTTCCCTCATCCACCTGCTGGAGCAAACGGGGGGGTGCAGGCCCAAGAACACGAGGGATTGGTTCTTCTGGTACGGCCATAACCTGTGCCGTTTCTACAGGAAGAACTTCCCGGCGTATGTTTTCCCCCTTCAATGCCTCCACTTCGTTTTGAGGCTCCCCTTCCAGGCGGTAAAGAGGGGCAACTTGAAGATAGTTTCATGGGGGATCTCCGGATTTGCGAAATCCCTCTTCGAGGATATTTGAAATTTGTTTGTTTGGTTTGTTTGATATACGATTCAATTTGACGTCCGCTTTCAGGGGGCCGATATCTTAAGCCTAATTTCAAAGATATTTCTGAGACTTCGAGGGGACGTGGGGACGGACATCTCCCGTGGTCCCCTATCGGATAGGATAAGGGAGCGCGCGGCAGAGATCGCCCGGAAAAAATCGTGCGACGTCGCCCTCGAGGTCGGCGTGGGGGAGGGGCTTCTGGCAAAGTCGGTGATCGAGGGGGGCACCGTCAGGACGTTGGTCGGAGTCGATGTCCTAAAGCAGAAGCTCATAGAGGCGGGATTGAGGATTAGGGGCGACAATCCCTCAGGTGACGGCCCGATTTTCTCCGGGAGGCTGAAGGCCGTTGCGGCGAGGGGGGAGACGCTCCCCTTCAGGGACAAGACCTTCAACCTCGCGATTACCGTGAACACGCTCCACAACCAGCCCTCGTGGGACGAGGCCTCGGACCTCCTGGGGGCGGTCTGCGGCGCTGTTCGTCCCGGGGGGAGCGTCATCTTTGACATAAGAAACGGCAGGGACCCGCTGATCCGTGCGGCCTACAGGTTTTCCACGATCATCGATCCCTCGACCAGAAGACTCCCCGTAAACGCCTACTCCATGTCGAGGGTCAAAAGGAGGCTTTTGGAGCTCGGATTTGAAGTGGTGAAGAAAGTCCCGATAAGGTACAGGTTCTGGCCGATTCCGAGCGCGTTCCTGATAGAGGCGGTTAGGATTAAGAAATGAGAAGGGTACCTACAAACTCCTTTTACACGGGCCAGTGGGGGCTACTCCGCTCGGCGCTCTCTCTTGGAGGGGAAAAAGATATTTCCGCCTTCGAGGAGGCCTTCGCCGACTACATCGGGGTAAAGCGGGCCTTTCTCGTGGGATCGGGGACCTCCGCCCTCTTCATTATCTTGAAGGCGCTGAAAAAACTCCATCGAGGGAGGGAGGTCGTCCTCCCGGCGTACACCGTCCCCACACTGACGTTGGCCATAGAGAGGGCGGGGCTTACGACGAGGCTTTCCGACATAGATATAAACACCTTCAACCTCGACACGAAGCGCCTTGGTGAAGCGACATCGACCGACACCCTTGCCGTTCTGCCTGTTCACATGTTCGGGTTCCCGATGGATCTCTCGGAAGTATTGAGGCGGGCCGGGAGGGAGGGTTTTTGCGTAATCGAGGACTGCGCCCAGGCTCCCGGGGCCGAGATGTCGGGAAAGAGGGTGGGTGGGGGGAGCGGCGTTGGGTTTTTCTCCATGTGCAAGGGGAAGATCATCTCGACCTTCAGGGGGGGGGTCATAACGGCAAGCGACCCTGATATCGCGCGGGAGATCGAGAGGGAGATCGAGTCTATGCCGACCCCCGGCGTTCTTTTCAACACCGTCCTCTTTGCAGCGCTATTTCTGATGAACTACGCCACCAGTCCAACGGTATACGGCCCCCTCTTCAGGCTGATCGAGCCCTTCAAGTCCACCGAGGTTCACGAGCACTTCGAGCCGACTCTTGCGACTCCCTTTGCCGCGAGGCTCGGGAATATCCAGATCGAGGCGATCGGCGATCAGATCGGGAGGAGGATCGAAAACGGAAAAACCCTTTACAACGCCTTAAAGGAGATCGAGGGGGTAACTCTTCCCGCAATCATAGACGGGGCGTCCCCCTCCTACAATCACCTACCCGTTATGATAGAGGAGGGGGAGAGGATTGAGCACATCGCCCGGCTCCTCTTAGAAAGGGGGATAGACACCGCCCGCATGTACGAACGGCCGATTCACAAAATATACCACCTCGGGTATCCCGACACCACCGATCCCTTTCCCGAGGCGACGAGGCTGTCCGAGCGCCTTATGGTGCTGCCGGTTCATCCGGGAGTAACGGGCCGGGATTTGGAGACAATATTGGAAACCTTTAGGAAGATATTTTCTTAAAAGCCATGTTGATATCCAAAGGTAAGAAAGCAAAGATGAGAAAGAGGTTCTATCTCGCAATCCTTCTCGTTGCGGTTATTTTAGGGCTCCTGATACCCCTTATAGCCGAGAAGCTCTCCAACGTGAGAGAGCCGGACTACTACTACCCCCACGATGTCGACCGGGAGGATTACCTCAAAGAAAAGAAACAAGAGGTGAAATGATTCCTATAAGAAATATCGGAAGGGCGCTAAAAAAGGCGAGGGAATTTCCGGGTTACGCCCTGAAGGCCCTTATCCAGAGGTCCCGCTCCGGCTTCAGCTATTTCCTTTTTAGGGGAAGGAGCGCTCCCCCGGAGACGGTCTCGCTCCTGTTGACCTACAGATGCAACCTCCGCTGCAAGATGTGCGGCCAGTGGGGGGAGACCGGCTCCTCGAAGTTTTATACGCCCGAGATCTTGAGGGAGGAGCTTGACGTTAAAGAGGTAGGTAAGCTTGTGGATCATCTCAAGCGCTCCTACACCTTTCCGCCGGCGATCACCCTCTTCGGCGGGGAGCCGCTCCTCTACGGGGGGCTTATCGAGGTCGTCGAGCGGATAAAGGGAAACGGGATGCGGCTTAACATCATCACGAACGGGACGCTCCTTAAAAAATACGCAAAAGACCTCGTCAGCGCAAAACTGGACGAGATCATTTTTTCCCTCGACGGACCGCCCGATGTGCACGACATGGTGAGGGGGAGGAAGGGGGTCTTCGATGACGCGAAGGAGGGATTTTTGATCCTCGATGAAGAGAAGAGGCGACTTAAGACAACCCGTCCCGTTCTCAACGTAAACAGCACGATCTTCGACTTCAACTACCTCGATATCCCTCGGACCGTGAAGACCGCCCGCTCCCTCGGGGCCAGGGAGGTAACCTTTCATCACCTGATCTTCATAGACGGCGGGAGGCTGAAGAGCCACAACAGGGAGATGAGAGAGCACTTCGGCTGCGAGAGTCACGACTGGGCGGGCTTTGTCCTGGACAGGCTACCGGACATAGATACGAAGCGGCTCAGGGAAAAGCTCGCCGAGGCGAGGTCGATGGGGGCGACGGTCTACCCGAACCTGACCGACGACGAGATCGAGGCCTACTACACGAACTTCACCTTTTCCCCGAAGAGCTACTCGGGCAGATGCAAGAGCCCCTGGATGGTCGCCTACATCTTTCCTGACGGCACCGTTCGGCCGTGCCTTTCCCTGGGGGTCAAGATCGGCAATATCAGGGAGCGTCCCCTCGCCGAGATATGGAACGACTACCTGTACAGGCGGTTCAGGAGGCGCGTAAAGGAGCGGGGACGGTTTGACGTGTGCGATCGGTGCACGGAGCTGTATCGGTTTTAGCCGATGTAAATTAATTTTTTGCAGGATTGGAGAAACAGACTTAAATGGGGGAGAAAGGTGGAGCAGGTGGGGGAAGGATAAAGGTCCTTCACGTAATCACGCGGATGGAGGAGGGGGGTGCGCCAAGGGCCCTGCTCTCGCTCCTTGACGGAATTGACGGTCGGGAGTTCACCCAGTCCCTTGCGGCGGCGGCGGGGCCTCCGGGGAGCGACCTCTTGGGCTGCGGGAGGGACCTCGGGATCGAAGTTCACGAGATCAGGACGTTTACGAGGGAGGTAAGCCCGGTCAGGGACGCTCTGAGCCTCCTCTCGCTGGTTGCGTTAATGAGGAAAAACAGGTATGATATTATACATACGCATACATCGAAAGCGGGCTTTCTGGGAAGGTTGGCGGGGAGGCTTGCCGGCCACCGCAGGCTCATATACTCCCCCCACGGGAACATCTTTACCGGCTACTTCCCCCGATGGGAGGCCGGAATTTACACGTTTGTGGAGAGGATCGCGGCCGGATGGTGTGAGAGGATCGTGACCCTCTCCGATGCGGGGAGGCGCGAGTTTCTCGAGAGGGGCATAGGCACCGAGGGCAAGTACAGGACGGTATACAACGGCATCGACGTTGAGGCCTTCGGGAAGGGGGCGGACCGAAAGGGAGTTCGCAATGATCTCGGATTCGGGGACGATAACCTCGTGGTTGTCTGCGTGGGGAGGATGGTGCCGATAAAAGGTTACGACAGCGTTGTCAGGGCGTCTAAAGAGATCATCTCCGGCCTGGCTCCTAAGAAGGTTCGCTTCCTGATGGTGGGTGAGGGGCCGCTGAAGGTGGAGTTAATGGAGGAAGCAGGGGCGCTGGGGGTCGGGGGAAATTTTACGTTTCTAGGCTTTCGCGACGACGTTTCCCGGCTGCTTTCCGCCTGCGACCTCATGGTCATGCCCTCGCTCAACGAGGGATTGGGGATGAGTATAGTGGAGGCGATGGCCCTCTCGCTTCCGGTGGTGGCCTCTCGTGTGGGGGGGATAGCCGAGGTGGTCGACGACGGAGTGACCGGGATACTCGTTTCCCCGTCAAACCCCGCTGACCTGGCGAAAAGTTGTGTCGAGGTACTTCGGGATAAGGGAATGGCAAAAAAGATGGGAAGGGCCGGGAGGGTCAGGGCGGAGGCGCTCTTCGACATCAAGAGCGCGGTAAAAAACACCAAGGCCCTTTACAGGGAGATGATGGAAGGGGGATAATCCGTTGAGATCGATAAAATCGGGAGATGACAGAGGTAGGGAAAGGGGCAGGGGTATCGGCGGAGAGATCGAATGATAATCGCCATTCACCAGCCGCAATATCTGCCCTGGCTCGGGTACTTCGACAAGATAGAAAGGGCAGACGCCTTTGTCTTCCTCGACACGGTGCAGTTCAAGAAGAACGAGTTTCAAAACAGGAACAGGATAAAGGGGACGAACGGCGGCCAATGGCTTACCGTGCCGGTCCTTCAAAGACACGGGCAGAGAATAAACGAGGTTGCGATCAACAACACCGACAAATGGCGGAAAAAGCATATCACGGCCGTGACCTCCTGCTACGGAAAGGCCCCATTTTTCGGCGAATATTTTGGGGCCTTCGAAGAGCTCCTCTCGAGACCGTGGGAGGGGCTGTCGTCCCTGAACATGGAGACGGTGAGGCTTATCGCCTCGATCCTCAAGATCGAAACTATCTTCTATACAGCTTCGGAGCTGGGGGATTTTTTGGAAGACAGGGACGGGCGCCTCGTTGGGATTGTCAAGGAGCTCGGCGGGGACACATACCTCGCAGGTGCCGGGGGGAGGGAGTATATGGACACCTCGGTTTACGCCGACTCCGGAATAGAGGTCGTCTTTCAGGATTTCAAGCATCCTGTATATCCCCAGCTCTTCGGGGAGTTTGTGCCGTATCTTTCTGTTGTAGACCTTCTGTTCAACGTGGGCGGATCGAGCCTTGATTACATTCGGGGGAATATATGAACATGAACATACTGGCGCTGGGGGCGCATCCGGATGACATTGAGTTCGGGTGTGCCGGAACCCTCGCGAAGTACGCGAGGAAGGGCCAGGTTATATATTATATGATATTGACGAAGGGGGAGAGGGGCGGCGTAGGAAAGGTGAGGGCGAAGGAGCAGAAGGAGGCCCAGCGGACCGTATTGGCCAAGAAGATCTTCTGGGGGGAATTCGAGGACACCGCCCTTCCATCGCAGAAGGACCTGATAAGGGCGGTGGAGGACGTCATCTTGGAGGTCGATCCGAATATGATACTGGTAAACTACCATGAGGACACCCATCAGGATCACAGGGAGCTCGCCCTGGCGTTGAATTCCTCCGCGAGGCACATAAGGAACGTCCTCTATTATGAGGTTCCCACGACTCAGAATTTCTCGCCGACCGTCTTCGTGGACATTGAAAAATTTATGGACATAAAGGTGCAGGCGCTCATGGCCCACAAGTCCCAGATAATGAAGACCAACGTGGAGGGGATCTCGATTGTGGAGATCGCCCGCTCCCTGGCGAATTTTCGCGGGATACAGGCGAAGATGAAATACGCCGAGGCCTTCATGCCCCAGCGGCTGGCCATTAACGTCTAAATTTAACATCGGTATGATCGTTCAATCGGAAAAAGGGGGCAAAAAGAAAGAAGGGGTCATTGCCCACTCCCGCCCGTCCATCGACGAACAAGATGCCTCAAGGGCGGCCGAGGTGATCAGGTCAGGGATGTTGACCGTGGGGGATGAGAGGGCCGCCTTCGAGAGGGCCTTTGAAAAGAGGATGGGGATACGCTCCGGTGGCGCCGTCTCGGTCGATTCCGGAACGGCGGCAATCCACCTGGCGCTTGTTGCGCTGGGGGTCGGGGTAAACGACAGGGTAATACTACCGGCTTATCTGTGCGCGGCCCCTTTGAACGCCGTCAGATACGTGGACGCTTTGCCGGTACTCGCCGACGTCGACCCGGACACGGGGGTTTCCGGCGAAAAAGAATTCGCCGATGCCCTTAAGTCTATCAAGGGGGGGAGGGGGGAAAAGGGGGGGAGGACGTTTATTATCGCCGTCCACCCCTTCGGGAGGTCGGCACCTGTGGACGAGATTAAATCCCTGGGGCTTCCCGTTGTCGAGGACTGCGCCCAGGCGACGGGGGGCACATTCAAGGGGCGTCCCCTGGGAACATTAGGCGACGTCTCGGTCTTCTCCTTTTACGCCACAAAGGTAATGACCACCGGCCGGGGGGGGATGGTCTGCACAGGAGACGGGGAGATAACGGACGAGATTCGAGACCTCATCATATACGACGAGAGGGAGGAGAGTGGGACGAGGTTTAACTACGCGATGACCGAGTTCCAGGCGGCGCTGGGAAGAAGCCAGCTTGAAAAACTCGATGCCTTTATATCGAGGAGGAGGGAGATAGCCGCCTACTACCGAAAGGAGTTCGAGAGGGCCTCGATACCGATGCCCCAAGAGCCCCCGGCGGGGGATGATATCAATTACCGCTTTATTGTAAAGACGGCGGGGGCGGTCGAGGTGGTCATCAAGAAGCTGGAGAAGAGGGGGATAGCCGCCAGGAGGCCCGTCTTCAAGCCCCTATATCAATATACGGGGCAATATACAGGGGACGGGGAGCTCCCGGGGACGAAGAGGGCGTTTGGGGAGGACGTCTCGATTCCCATCTACCCGACGCTGACGGACGGTGAGGTGGAGAGGGTGGCGGCGGCCGTGATAGATGTTACGGCCGGATTAAAATGATTAAAAGAGGAGCTGAAATATTATAAATAATATATGGTGAAGCATATATGACCTCAGGAAACAAAGATAGGGATATAGGTATTTTTTGGTATATATCCCTCGCGGCTTTTATTGTTCTCATCCTTCCGCCGGTTTTAAGGTTTTTTGTCGATGTAGGTGAGCGGTGGATATGGATACTGCTCTTTTCCGGGTCGACCTCATACGTTCTTATGCCGGTCGCGATCAGAATCTCGAAGAGCCGAAACTATATGGATGTGCCGGAGGGTAGAAAGGATCACGATAACGCAACTCCGATTCTGGGAGGGGTCCCCGTTGTGGTTGCATTTATTGTCTCCCTCGCTATAAACGGCGTCATAAGCCCGGCGCTCTTCTCGGTTATGGTGGCGTCATTGATAATCTTTGTCGTAGGAATCATGGAGGATATCTTCGGGGTCAAGGAGTGGATCAGGCTCCTGGCGCAGGCGGCGGCCTTCGGGGTGGTTGTCTCGGCGGGGGTGGTCTTGAAGCTCTTTCCACCGACTCCCATAGGACACGTGTTGGATCTCGCCCTCACCTTTTTCTGGATTGTGGGGATAACAAACGCCATGAACTTCATCGACGGCATGGACGGGCTCTGCGGCGGAATTACGGTCGTGATAACGTCCTTTTTGGGGATAATAGCCTTTCAGACGGATCAGCCGGACCTGGGATGGCTCTCGATCGCACTTTTGGGCGGTGTGCTCGGTTTTATCCCCTTCAACTTTGTCCCTAAAAAGAATGCGAGGATATTCTTGGGCGACGCCGGAAGCTCCTTTCTGGGGTTCGTGCTGGCGTCTCTGGCCGTCCTGGGGGAGTGGTCTGAAAACGATCCCCTCGTCTCGTTTTCCACGCCCCTTATTATCTTCGGCGTCCTAATATACGACATAATCTATACGAATGTCGCCCGGATTGCAAAGAAGCAGGTAAAGAGCTTCAAGGAGCTCCTCTCCTTTGTGGGGAGGGATCATATCCACCACAGGATCGCGGCCCAGATAGGGGACAGGAAGCTCGCCGTTGTCTTTATCATTTCGATAAACACCGTTTTCGGGCTGGCGACCATCGCCTTGAGAAACGCCGATTTCATCGTTGCGCTGGTCCTCGTGATTCAGACCCTTTTGATCTTTCTCCTCATCACGATCCTCGAGGTCGGCTCGAAGAAGCGAAACAGGAGAAAGGAGGACAGGAGATAGACCGATAGGGACGTGATCCGAAAGGGGAAGCTCAAAAGAGATTGGAGACGACAGAAAAATATTATAAAATACGAAAGGACGGGATCGCCTTATTGAAGTATATCATCGAGTCTTATGAGGGGGCGGCGGCAGTAAGGACCGTGGATAGGGAAGAGATGATCCTGGAGATTATGATAGCACCCGGTTTTGAGGGAGTGGTGGATGCGGTTATAGACGAGCTTTCGGATGAGCTGGGGATAGTGGCGGTTGAAAGACCGGACGGTATCGATCCGCTGTAGTCGAGGGGTGGGAGCGAGGGGTAATTTAACAAGGCAGTTTGTAAAGAGGAGAGGTCTATATGGTTGAGATGAACTTAACTGAAGAGGATAAGACGAAGCTCCTTCTGATTGCGAGAGAGAGTGTCAAGAAGGCCGCCTCCGGATCAAAAAAAAGAAGCAGGGATACGGAAGGGGTTTCGGGAACCGATATAACTGAAGAGAATCTCAAGATGGAGGCGGGGGCGTTCGTCTCACTCCATAAAGGGGGAAAGCTCAGGGGGTGCATAGGGCGGTTCGAGGCGGAGGGCCCCCTTTACGAGACGGTGGAGACAATGGCGAGGGCCGCCTCGATAAGCGATTTTCGCTTCAGCAGGGTTGCCCCGGACGAGGTGGAAGATATCGATATAGAGATATCCGTCTTGAGCCCCCTAAAGAGGATTCAAGACGTATCTGAGATTGAGGTGGGGAGGCACGGATTGTATATCATCAGGGGATCGAGTCGGGGTACACTTCTGCCCCAGGTCGCCTCGGAGCGGGGCTGGGACAGGGAGACGTTTTTGGAGCAGACCTGCCTGAAGGCGGGGCTTGGCAGGAACGCGTGGATGGACGAGGAGACGGAGCTCTATACATACGAGGCGTTCGTCTTCGGCGAAAAGTGAGGGTCGCCGGGGATCCTTTGTGATTCTCGATGCATGGTGAGTACGCTTAAAGCAAGATAAAAACGCCGGTTTTACTATTAAGACTAAACAGAGGCTTTTAAAATAAACAGTATCGGAGTTGATTGAATAACAAAAAGGTTGTTAGAGACCTTACCCTTCCCTTTTTCTTTCAGCGATTTCTTGGCGGCTTCTCTTAAGTAGTTTAAGGCCGCCTCATCACTCTGCTAATCCACGTTTATAATTTCGCAAATGGTTCTGTTTTGGCGATGAAAAGTCCAACATTGCAGGCGCATGACCGCCGGCTCCGATGAGGTGAAAATCTCTAAAAACTCCCCCAAACGCGCGATTCTTGCCGCCGGGTGATACCGCGCGATATTTAACGGTCTATTCCCGTCAGGAAAAGATTTGCCAACACTCCCACCCCGATAAAGCTGTGCAGACATTGGCAATATTAAGCTAAATCCCAAATCCGCCAAGATCGATACGTCGAGATCGAGGTATCAGGATAGCCTCGACACCGCCTCCTTGATCCTCTCAAGCCCGCCCCTTATGTCTTCGACGGAGGAGGCGTAGGAGAGGCGGATACAGTTATCGTCTCCGAACGGCAACCCGGGGACCAGGGCCACCTTCACCTCAGATAGGAGATAGGAGGCGAAATCCAATGACCCGCCGATTTTCCCGCCGGGGTGGGATTTCCCGTACACGCCGGAGATGTTCGGGAAGGCGTAGAACGCCCCCTGGGGCCAGTTGCAGCGCACCCCCTCGATGTCGTTCAGCCCCTCGATCATGATGGAGCGGCGCTCCTCGAAGGTGCTCCTCATCTTTTCGACCTCGTCCTGGGGGCCGGAGAGGGCCTCGATCGCCGCCCACTGAGAGATTGTGGTCGGGTTGGACGTGCTCTGGCTCTGGATTCTGGTCATGGCGGAGACCAGCTCTTTGGGGCCGGCGGTATAGCCGATTCGCCATCCTGTGGTGGCGTAGGTCTTGGAGATGCCGTTGACGACTATTGTTAGATCTTTTATCTCTTTGCCGAGAGAGGCGATGCTAACGTGCTCGAATCCCCCGTAGATCAGCTTTTCGTATATCTCGTCCGAGATTACGTAGATCTCGTTTTCCACGGCGAACTCGGCGATCTTTTCCGTCTCCTCTTTTGTATATCCGGCCCCCGTGGGATTCGACGGCGAGTTGAAGACGATCGCCTTGGTCTTGTTCGTTAAAGCCTTTTTGAGGTCGTCGACCGTAACCTTGAAGTCCTTCTCCACCCCGGCAAACACGATTACCGGCTTCGCCCCGGCGAGCTCCACCATGGGAGGGTAGGAGACCCAGTAGGGTGCGGGGATGATCACTTCGTCCCCCGGCTCGAAAAAGGCGAGGGAGAGATTGAAGAACGAGTGCTTTCCCCCGCAGGAGACGACTATCTCCGACGGCTCGTAGGACAGGTCGTTGTCCCTCTTGAATTTTTCTATTATCGCCCCTTTGAGCTCGATGATCCCCCCCACGTCGGTGTAGCCGGTTTTTCCGGCGTTGATCGCTTTGATCGCCGCCTCCTTGATGTTTGCGGGGGTGTCAAAGTCCGGCTCCCCGGCGCCGAAGCCTATTACGTCCTCTCCCTTGGCCTTGAGTTCCTTTGCTTTTGCCGAGATCGCCAAAGTCGCCGAGGGGGCCAGACCCAGAGCCCTCTCTGAAAGCTTCCTCTTCATGTTAGGTTCCCCTCTTTTCATATTCCTCTTTAAACTTCTCCTTCAATTTCCTTTCCACACATTTCGGTACAAGATCGGTGACGGGCCCCCCCGCCATGGCGGCGGCCTTGATGATGTTGGAGCTGACGTAGAGGTACCTGTACCCGGTCATCAGGAAGAAGGTCTCGATATTTCGGTTGAGCTTCCGGTTCATCAGCGCCAGCTGGAGCTCATACTCGAAGTCGGACACGGCCCGAAGCCCCCGGATGATCGCCTTGGCTTTTACCCTTTCGGTGTAGTCGACAAGGAGCCCCTCGAAGGAGTCGGTCCTCACCGAGTCGTTGTATTCGTCCAATGCTTCCGTAATCATCTCGATCCTCTCATCCACCGTGAACATGGTGTGTTTGTAGGGATTTATCCCGATGGCCATTATCACCTCGTCAAAGACGGTCAGGGCCCTCTCAACGAGATCGACATGACCCATAGTGATGGGATCGAAAGTACCTGCGAGAACAGCAAGACTGGGCATATTATACCTCACTCATTATAAAAAAAGGATATACTTGTATCACCGTATCGCTTTGTCGTCTCCCTCTTCAATGACCCGTACAGTTCTTCCGGAGACCTCTTTGAATCGTGCTCCCAGAGAAGGACTCCCGCCGGGTTTAAGATATCTTCGATGGATATATAAAGAACGAGCTCCTGGGTCCGGTTGAACCGGGAGTAGGGCGGATCCAGAAAGACGATGTCGAATCTCTCGCCGTTCTTTCGGATCATCTTGACCGCCTTCGCCGCATCGAGTGGTATTATGGACGCCCTCTCCATCAGCCCCAGCTCCGTGATGTTTCTCCTTAAGACCTCCAGCACCCCGGCGCTCCTCTCCACGAAGGTGCAGCGACCCGCCCCCCGGCTCAACGCCTCGATACCTATGGTTCCCGCCCCGGAGAAGAGGTCCAGAAACCTTGCCTCCAAAACCGCATCGCCGATGATCGAAAAGAGCGCCTCCCTAACCCTGGCCCCGGTGGGTCTGACCCCTCTATCCTTCGGGGTGAAGAGCCTTCTCCCCTTGAGTTCCCCCGCCGTTATATTCACAATTTACTCACGTCACTATATCTCACTATATCCTCACGTCACGATATATCCGCTTCCCCAAGTATCTGTCGAAACGTTTTTTGTCCGCTTCTCCGGTAAGATGGGATAGATAAATCCCTCACGACCGGACAAGAAACGAGGGGCGTCAACAATGAAGCCGCCTCAGAGCCTTACAGGCACGCCGCGGTCCCTCAGGTACTCCTTCGCCTCCCTTATGGAGTACTCCCTGAAGTGAAAGATGGAGGCCGCCAGGGCGGCATCGGCGCCCGTCTTCGTAAATCCCTCGTAGATGTGCTCCAGGTTTCCCACGCCCCCGGAGGCGATTATCGGGATAGTAACGGCGTCGGAGACCTTCTTGGTCAGGGCGAGATCGTATCCCTCCTTCGTGCCGTCAAAGTCCATGCTGGTGAGCATGATCTCACCGGCGCCCATCTCCTCCATCCTAATCACCCACTCGATTGCGTCTATCCCGGTGACCTCCCGACCCCCGTGGGTGACCACCTCCCAGGATAGGCCGTCATCGCCCTCCTTTCCCGGTATCCTTCTCGTGCTCTCCTTTATCGTGACACCCCAGTCGCCCGTCTTTCTCCTCTTTGCGTCCACCGCCACGACGATGCACTGGGAGCCGAAGCGCTTTGCGGCGTCGTGGACGAACTCGGGGTTTTTCACCGCCGCGGTGTTGATGGAGACCTTGTCCGCCCCGGCGTTTAAAAGCCCCCGGATGTCCTCCAGCGTCCTTATACCCCCGCCTACGGTCAGGGGCATGAAGACCTGCTCGGCGGTGCGCCTCACAACGTCGATGATGATGTTCCTCTTGTCCGACGACGCCGTGATATCCAGAAAGGTCAGCTCGTCCGCCCCCTCGCCGTCGTAGATGGAGGCGTTCTCCACCGGGTCGCCCGCGTCGGTGAGGTCGATGAAGTTTATTCCCTTGACGACGCGCCCGTCCTTTACGTCGAGGCACGGTATGATTCTCTTTGCCAGCATCTAAAACTCTCTACGTCTTTGTACACTTTTGAGATATTATCTAAGTGGCGATAAAAAAACGCCTCGCTTCCCATTACCGCTAAAATTCGTATATTCCCGCCCTTTACTCGGCCTTCCCCCCTTCGGCCGCCGAGATCGCCTCGGCGAGGTCGAGGGTCCCCTCGTAGAGGGATCTTCCGGCGATGACGCCGATGACCCCGTCCTCCTCTAGGGCGGCCACCGCCCTGATGTTGTCGATATCCTTTATCCCCCCCGATGCGATCGTGGGAATTTTTCCCTCGACGGCAAGCCTCTTCGTCCCCTCGATATCCACCCCGCCGCCCACGCCGTCCTTTACGATGTCGGTGTAGATTACCGCCGCTATCCCGGCGTTTATGTATGAACGGGCGAGTTCAACCGCCGTGAGCGCGGTTCCCTCGACCCACCCCTTCGTTTTGACGAGGCCGTCCTTGGCGTCGATCCCGAGGATGATCCTCTCCGGAAAGCGGGAGGCCGCCGCAAGGACGAAATCGCGGTCGTCCACCGCGGCCGTCCCGACGATGACCCATCGTGCCCCCATCCCGAGGTATTGTTCGACTACCTCCATCGATCTTATCCCGCCGCCGATCTCCACCGGGACATGAAGCTCGCTTACGATCCTTGCGACCGTATCCATGTGGGCCGGGGCGCCCTTTTTCGCGGCGTCGAGGTCGACCAGGTGGAGCCTTTTTGCCCCGCACTCCACCCAGTTCTTGGCGGCGTTAAAGGGATCCTCGAAGTAGCGGGTCTCCCTGTTGAAGTCGCCCTGGGAGAGCCGGACGGCCCTTCCCCCCATCATGTCCACCGCCGGTATTACTACGATTCCCATCTGTTCACAAGCTCCCCGAATGCCTTCAAGATTTCAAGCCCCTTCTCCTGGCTCTTCTCCGGATGGAACTGGGTGGCGAAGATGTTTTCCCGGCCCACCGCCGAGACGAACTCGGCCCCGTAATCGGTCGTGCCGGCGGTGTATTTACCGTCGTTCGGGACGACGTAATAGGAGTGGACGAAATAGAAATAGTCGCCGTCGGCAAGCGAATCGAAGGGTGTTTGCGCCCCATCCCCTTTCTTCCACACCACCTGGTTCCAGCCCATGTGGGGGACCTTGAGCTTGTTATCCCCCGAAAAGGGATCTCCCTCGAAGCGAACCACCACTCCGGGGATTATCCCCAGACCGTCGTGACGCCCGAACTCGTAGCCCTCGGTGAACAGGAGCTGGAGCCCGAGGCATATCCCGAAAAACGGCCTTCCCCCCTTGATGAAGTCGACGACCGGATTGGCGAGGCCCTTATCCGTCAGGTTTCTCATGCAGTCGGGAAAGGCGCCCACGCCGGGAAGCACCATCCCCGCGGCGTCGTCGATCACCGCGGGATCGGACGTCACAACGACGTCCTGGCCGACCCGCTCCAGCGCCTTGCTTACGCTCCTCAGGTTTCCCATTCCATAGTCGACTACCGCAATCAAATCTCGCTCCTCAAACTTGCTCCTCAAATTTTTTTTAGACTTTCTTTTTAAACTATCTTATTAAAAACGCGCGGCGCCGCGCCCTTTTAAGGGCCGTGTATAAGCGTGAAAAAGGCCGTCTTTAATCCGCTCACATCAAAGGGCAAAGGGCGACGACCGACCTTGATCTTTTCATCTTAGGCCGTAAGCCGATAAGCCGCCCTCTCTCATCCCCCTTTCTCCCCGAAATCCGAGGAGACCGCCTTCATAAATATTCTATTTATAAAATTCCGCAATCGTGTTCACCACGTACTCGATCATCTCCCCGGTCAGCTCCGGATATATCGGAAGGGCGAGGCTTGTCAGGGCGGCCCTCTCGGACACCGGAAAGTCCCCCTTGCCGTAGCCGAGACTCTTGTAGCACTCCTGAATGTGCAGGGGTACGGGATAATATATCTCCGTGCCGATTTCCGAATCTGAGAGGTGTTTTCTCAATTCATCCCTCTTTTCAACCGTGATGACGAACTGGTTGTATATGTGGCGGCGGCCGTCGACTTCAGTCGGCAGCGTAACGACGGGATTTTTACCCGCCGCGAGGCCCGAGGAGGTAAAAAGCTCCCTGTATGCCTCGGCGTTTTTCCTCCTTCCCTCGGACCATTTGTCCAGATGCCCGAGCTTTACCCTCAAGACGGCTCCCTGGAGGGCGTCCAGCCGGCTGTTCAACCCCACGATCTTGTGGTAATACTTCGGCCTGCTCCCGTGATTTCTCAGTATCCTGGCCCGATCGGAAAGGCTTTTATCGCTTGTGGTCAGCATCCCGCCGTCCCCGTAGCCCCCGAGGTTCTTCGAGGGGAAAAAGGAAAAGCAGCCGAAGTCACCCATCGATCCTGCGCCCTTCCCCTTGTACTTCGAGCCGATGGCCTGGGCCGCGTCCTCGACGATCGAGAGGCCGTATTTTACGGCCAGCTCCAAAACCGGGTCCATGTCCGAAGTCTGGCCGTATAGGTGGACCGGCATTACAGCCTTTACGGTGAGACCCTCCTTCGTTTTCAGGGAGTCCCCGCTCCCCTTGAGCCCGGAGAGGAAAGATTTAAGCCTCTCGGGGTCGATGTTGAAGGTGGCCGGGTCGATGTCGACGAAGATCGGGACGGCGCCTGCTCTCGTGATTGAGCCTGCCGTGGCGAAAAAGGAGTACGGGGTTGTTATGACGGCGTCTGTGGCCTTTCCCCCGCTCATGCTGCCGATCTTGAGGGCCATGAGCGCCACCAGGATGGCGTCGCTCCCGGAGGCCACGCCCACGGCGAAGTCCGCCCCCACGTATCTGGAGACCTCCTCCTCCAGCGTCTCCACCTCCGGTCCCAGGATGAAGTACTGGGACTCCAGGACCCTTTCTACCGCCTCTTCTATCTCGCCCCTTATCGCGGCGTACTGGGCCTTCAGATCCAAGAGTGGCACCTTCATCCGCTCACCCCCTCTCCCGTCGATACAAGACTCACGCAGTCCTCCTTATTTACGTAGACCCTGCTGCAGGCGGGGCAGGCGGTTTCGCCTTCGCCCCCAAATTCGAGGTTCACGCCGCAGGCGCATATCCACCCCATGTGCCTGGCCGGGGTGCCGTAGACGAGGGAGAAGTCTCCGACGTCTCTTGTAACGACCGCACCGGCCCCGATGAAGCACGATCTGCCCAGCGTCACCCCGCAGACTATCGTGGCGTTGGCGCCGATGGTCGCCCCGTCCTCGATGATTGTTTTCCTGTATTCGTCCTTTCTCGGAAATTCGCTCCTCGGGTTGAACACGTTCGTGAGAACGGCCGACGGCCCGAGAAAGACGTAATCGCCCACCTCCACTCCCTCGTAGACCGAGACGTTGTTCTGAATCTTGACCCCTTTTCCTATCTTCACCCCCTGGCCTATGTAGACGTTCTGACCGATATTGCATTTTTCCCCGATCTTCGCCCCCTCCCGGATGTGGGTAAAGTGCCAGACTTTGGTGCCTTCGCCTATCTCCGCGCCGTCGTCTACGAAGGCGGAATCGTGGACAAAGACCTTATCCTTGTTGGACAAATCGCATTCCCCTTAAGTGGAAAATCGTTGAAATATTCTTATCCCTTCCTTCCGCGAAACATCGCCGGGATGACAAACGCAATCCAAAAGCCTATAAGGGCGTAACGGATGCCGGTGTAGATTTCCAGCTCCCCCGGCATAAGGGCGAAGAGCTTTTTGACGAATATCTTGATGACCACCACGCCGACAACCCCGGCGAGCACCTTCAGGATCTGATACCACCAGACGGAGCGGGGTGTAAAGTTAATGTATTCCTTCTCAAGAAAATAACCGACGGCGAGTCCCACGTATGTTCCGACCATTAACGACGACTCCGGACTTAAGAAATAAAAGAAGGCGCCGCTTATGAGAACCAGTATGATCTTGGGAAGCAGTTTGATGTTGTATTCCCTTTTGGAGACCTTGGCGTCGTACAGGATGTAAACGGCTATAATTACCGCGCCGATAAGCCAACCCCCCAGCACATCGATGGGCCAGTGCACCGCAAGGTAGAGACGGGAGATACCTATTAGGATCATCAAGATAACCGCCGCGGCCGTTGCCCACGCCTTCTTGAGCTCCCAGGCGACTGTCCCCCAGAACACAACCGCACCCTGGGCATGTCCGCTGGGAAACGCATAATTCATCTCCTCAATGAGGATATTTACTCCGTCGGAGATAGCGGGGCGTGGTGTTTCAAATATGTGTTTAAGGAAGTTGTTTATATAGGCGCTGAGCAGAAAGACGATACCGAGCTTCACGCCGAACTTCTTATCGATACACCAATACGTCAACGGAATGGCCAAAAGATAAAAATTTTCGTTGCCCAGAAAGGTTATCGCCTTGAAAAAGATATCTAAGGCCGGATTTGAAAACTGCTGAATGAACTGGATGATTTCTGGACCGGATAGAAATTCCATCGCTACACCTCATTTAGATTGATAAAATAATCGACAGACTCTTATACTAAATTTCTTTACTATAATCAATGAATTTTTTTCATGCAGGGGTATTATCTGACGCCGAAAATGGAGTTGATGTACTCGAAGCTGGCACTTATGTTGAGCCTTTTTACACCGATTGACTCCGGAATTGGATTAAAGGGTGAAGCGAAGTTTATCGCGGCTATTGCGGCGTCGTCCAGGACTTGATGGCCAGAGGAAGAGACAAGGATGACCCGGGAAACCCTCCCATCCTTCTCCACCGTAAAAATAACGGAGAGGAGCCCGCCCCACTGGTTCTTTTGTGCCTCGAGGGGGTAGTTCCACGCCATCTCGATCTGTGTTTTTATATGGTGAAAATAGCCGTAGTATTTGAACTCCCTCGTGTTCAGGGAGACGTTCTCCTCTTCCCTTATCCCCGGGGATGTTGTGCCGGGGGGCTTGTTTAGGCGGGCGATGGTGGTGTCATCCGGAAATATGTCGGTCACTGTAAGCCTGTCGTTGTTGTTATTCCGTTTCCCTTTATCCTTGGTTACCTTCGGCTCTTTCTTCTTCTTGTTCGGCTCCTTTTTAGGGGAGACCATCTCGGTCTTCGGCTCTTTATCTGCCTTCGGTTTCGGCGGTGTGGTATTTAACGGGGGCGATGGACTTGTCGGTCTTGAAGGCCTTTTCGGTGTCCCACCGCCGAGGGGACTCCCCTTCCTTACAGATTCATCCTCGAACTTTCTGTTCTTGTCGGAGAGCCTGTGGGTGTCCACCTCTTCATCCGTCTCCTCCTCTTGGGGAAAATCGTTGAACTCGTACTTCTTTTTGTCGTCGAACTCTATGACGAGGGGCTCCCTCTTTGCCTGCGTAAGGTCGATGGTGATGAGGGAGAAGATGAACAGAAGTATGACGTGAAAGATGATCGAGGAGATAATGAAGTACTCCACCCTCCGATCCTGCCGTTTTTTCCCTCTCCTTTTGATCGGGGGAGTTGCCGAAGGACCCGTCCGGCTTCTGGGCTTTCCGAAAAAGCGAAATCCCTTTCCCTTTTTGATTATCAGCTTCATCGTCTCTTGTGACAAAAGAAGATATTGTTTTTTCCCCTTGAATTTACCGTTCGTGACAATTTTAGGTCAAAAAGTACGGATTGTCAATGAAAACATCTCCCTTCTATCCCATTAATCGGGCGATGATTCTTGACAAGTAGTTCCCGATTTCATACAATCCAAAAATATGTTGTCTTTGAATTCGATGATTGAATTGATCCCAACCGGGGGGAGGGATAGACCTTGATGGAGAAGATAAGGAGGGCGGCGGAGCTCATCTATTTCTCTAAAAACGCCGTAGCCCTGACCGGCGCCGGGGTCTCCACGGAATCCGGCATCCCCGACTTCAGGAGCCCGAAGAGCCTCCTCTGGGAGAGGATTCACGCCTACCAGTTTATGCCGATGGAGGCCTATACCGACGGTAAATTCGATTACATAGAGATGTTCTACCGCTTCTGGTTTCCGCTCCTCTTTCCGATGATCTCCAGCAGGCCGAACATAAATCACTATTTCTTGAGAGATATTGAGAAGAGGGGGCTTCTCTCCGGGGTGATTACGCAGAACACGGACGGACTCCACCAAAAGGCCGGGAGCGAAAAGGTCTTCGAGGTTCACGGGAACCTCGAGGGGGGACACTGTTTCGGCTGCGGCGAAGGGTGCGGTATGGAGCAGATCTTGAGCGAGATCGAGTCTTTGAAGATCCCGCCCATCTGCCAGAAATGCGGGGGGATATTGGGGCCGAACATCGTCTTCGCCTTTGAGCGGACCGAAGACTACGATCAGGGGCTGAAGCTTGCCGAGGGCGCCGATATCCTCCTGACGATGGGGTCGTCGCTCCTCGTCGATCACGTAAAAGAGGTTGTCATGGGATGTGTGGGGGGCGGCGGAAGGCTCGTTATCATCAACGCACAGCCTACACCCTTTGACGACGTGGCGGAGGTGGTAATCAGGGAGAGGCTCTCTATCGTGATCCGCACCCTGTGGGACACGATCGAAGGCTATTTTTGAAAACTCTTTAAAGGGCAAAAGCTATGGGTGAGGAGAAGGTATTATCTGCCTACCTCAACAAGCACTCCCTGAAGTACGACGCCAGGGAGCTTTTAAGGTGGCCCATGAAGATACTGATAAACCACCTGATATTCCCCCGCCGCTCTTATTGGGCCGCCGCCCTCAGGGGGACGATAATAAACAGGGTGGGGGGCAGGAAGGGAGTATCATATATTTTTAAGGATGTTTTAACGACCTCTTATAAAGACATGATTCTCGGCAAGGACTCGATAATCGAGGAGGGCACTGTTCTCGACCTTACCGACGGCCCCCTGACGCTGGGGGATCTCGCCGTAATCGGCCCGGGAGTCTTGATCGAGGGGCCGGTAACCCTGGGACACGGTTCGAGTATAAGACAGGGATGCATCGCCCTGAAACATACCACCCTCGAGGACTGGGTCGGGATTTCCTCCAACGTCCACTTCATCACCTTTTCCCACGATATAGGAGACGAGAACTACCGGGTCGGCAAGATCAGGTTCGAGCCGATCCTGGTGAAGAGGGGGACGTGGATCGGGACCCGGGCCACGATCATGCCGGGCGTGACCATAGGCAAGGCGTGCGTCATTGGGGCGGGGTCCCTCGTTACCAAGGACGTGCCGGACTACTCGCTTGCCGTCGGCTCCCCCGCAAAGGTGGTCAGGAAGATAGGCCCCGAGTACGGCGGCGGGCTTCCGCCGGAGATGCAGAAGGTCTGGAAGTACGAGAAGTGGTAGGGGGTGATTGGTAAGTGATCCGTAAAATAGCGATCTTTTTTCTGCTCATCATTGTTTCGACCGGCTTGGGCGCTGCAGGAGCGGGCGATAAATTCCCCGTTGAGCCCAAATTTGCCGTGGAGCCCAGGTTCGACAGCGCCATGTCCTTTTCCGAGGGTCTGGCGGCGGTCAAGGTTAACGGCAAAATGGGGTATATCGATCACAACGGGAAGATAGTAATAGAGCCGGCCTACGACCTGGCCTGGAGGTTTTCGGGGGGGCTGGCACCGGTAAACAGCGGCGGCATCTGGGGCTTTATCGATAAAAGCGGGAAATACAGGATCAAGCCCGCCTTCGGCTGGGCCCTGTCGTTTACGGAGGGTCTGGCGGCGGTCAACATCGGCGGATTGGGAGTGGGCCATTGGGGATATATCGACAGGGAGGGGAGGGTGGTCATCGAGCCGAGGTTCGATGTCGCCTGGCCCTTTTCGGAGGGCGCGGCCCGGGTCGAGATCGACGGGAAAAATCTGTATATTGACAGGGCCGGGAATATCTTGAAGGACAAGCGGCGCTTCACGGATGGGGTAGCGCCCGTTCTATTAAAGGGCAAATGGGGTTACATCAAAAGGGACGGGAAGATCGCGGTCGAGCCCCGCTTCGATACCGCCTTTCCGTTTAACGACGGGATTGCCGCCGTGGTTGTGGGCGGCAGGTGGGGATTTATCGAAAAATCGGGGGATTATATCCTAAAGCCGGGGTTTGCCGATATAGACTTCGCCAACAGTTTCTCCGAAGGGCTTTCGAGGGTGGGCGTGGACGATGACGGGAAAATGGCGGATTACACCGATGACCTGGCGATCGACAGGTGGGGTTACGTCGACAAGGCGGGGAGGTTGATAATAGATATTCGCTACGAGAGGGCCTACGATTTCTCGGAGGGGGTCGCCGCCGTTATGGTTGACGGGAAGTGGGGGTATATTGAAAATCCTCTTACTGAAAATACCCTGACGGGAGGCGTCAAGAAGTAATTATTTCGGGGCCGGCGGTTTTCGTATGATGGTCGGCATTTCACCTTTGGCGGGGCGGTGTGGTTGATTCCACAGAAAAAGGGGCGACTTTTGTGCGCCCCTTTTTTCCCCGCATCCCTTCTCATTATCATTTCAAATCAACTTTTTTTATTATAGTTCTTTTGCCTTAAACTTGTCTTCGGTCACGAACACCGGATTTTTAGTGTCATCGTTCCACCACCATCTGAAATAATGGTCCTCAATATCGGGCTCCACCAATAATGAAGGATTTTCCCCAACATAGCTGTAGATATAAAAAGGGGGTCTTTTAATCAAACAACACATCGTTGCATCGACTACAGACCAGCCGCGGCCCGGCAAGAACATTTCCGAAAAGGCGTGTGATTCTAAGTGGTCTTCATTGAAGTAAACGAAGCCGTTTCCCTTCCTTGCTGGAATCCCTGACGCCCTTGAGAGGGCGATTATCGCATCGGTGAACTCGTTGCAGTCCCCCTTTCCGCTTTTTAATGCCTTCAACGCCCCGTCCATTGGACTTTGAACTTTATATGCTAATTTCTTTAAAACGTAACGGTATATAGATCTGGCTTTGTCACAATCCGTTATATCATTTTTTGTTATCTCTCTCGCGAGATTGATTATGTAAGGATGGTTCGATTCTATCAGCGGCTCCGGACTCAGGAAGCCGGAAAATCTCCCCCCTTCACATGCCGAGGGATCGGAATAATCGGCGTTTAACAAGATTTTGTAATTCATCACGAGATCTAAAGAGCTGTTCGGCCCGAGGTTTAATATCTCAAAGATGTAGTATTGATTGCCGAGATTATCGGTAGCGATATTTTTGCACTTAATGTTGGTTGAATTTTCCAAGACCTCCTGATACGGGTGAAAGGTCCTGATGCAGGGAACCGTGGCCTCTATTTTCGTTATGGTTACATCACTGCTTTTATTACTCAAGGTTATCGTCCAGGTAAAATCTATGAGCCTTTTTTCTTTCTCTACATATTTGAATATCCATCCGCCCGTACCTTTTTTTGAATAGATCTTTATATATATACCGCCTAAATAACCCGGCGTAATATATTTTGTCCTATTCAGCTGGTACTTCTTGTTTGTAGTGGTTCCACTGCCCCAGAACAGCTCCACCCGGAAATCGGTGTCGGGGGGCGGATATTCAAATTCGATGGAAAATTTTTTTGAATCCGACAAAACGTAAACCATATCGGAATCGCCCTTTCCCTCAAGACGGCCGGAGACCGTAACGACGTTTCCCTCTTTGGTGATTGAAATCTCGGAGTCGTCAAGCTCTTCCCACGCCCTCTCCGTTGCGAACGAGTTTATGGATATTAGCGAAAGGCAACATATTGAAATGATAGGAAATAAGAAGCTCTTTTTTCTCATTTGACCCCCCTTTTTCAAATAATTGGACACATATTAACAATTAGTCGAAGCGGTGTCAAGCCTTGAAGAATTCTGGAAACGAAAATTAACCTTGAAAGAATAAAACCCTTGATTATCTCAAATTGAAAAATGAAAAAGGGGGAAAATTTTTCCCCCCGTAGTTTAAGTTGTTTGGCTGCTTGCATTAAAGCTCTAAAACGATTCTACCAATATGCGCTCCAGTTTCCCTGTCCGTTTACTGAATATACAATAAAATAGAACTGTCCTCCACCTGTCAGGACTATTGAAGTAGAATTAATAAGTTCATAATTCCCCAATGCGTTATTTGCACGTCCCCTTAATTCTACTCCAAACGTCGCTCCCGGAGGGCCGTAAAATGTGATGGTTTCACGACCTGTTGGTGCGAGAAAGCTATACCTGGGTGATGATTGCCCCGGATAAAGGTATCCGCTTGCGATTTCACCCGCACTGGCACCTGTTACCGAGAATAAGATCGTCGGCAAAAGGAGGGCAGCAATTACAGCGAGCTTTACGTATTTCACTTTTCTCATTTTTATCTCCTGATTATGGTAAATTATTGATGTCATTATCGCTACCATTATTACGATGTTGTGATATTTTGTCAAGATTTATTTTGCGAGGGGAGTAACAAAAACGACAGGAGATCCTTCTAAAACGTCCTCGATATTTTTTGGATAGGATCGTCTAATAAACTATTTTTTAAAAAAAGCATTTTGGCAGTATCAGACCTTTTTTAACAGCGCCATTACCTCCATGGGGATCGGATCCGATTGGGTGGTGTCTTCGTGGGAGAAGTGGTTTAGCTCGACCACCTCTAAACGGGCTTTCTTGGCCATCTCTTCAATTTTCTCGTCAGAGAAGAACCTTATGTGGAGGAGAAACGGGAAGGTGAGTCCGTTTTCCTCCTCCATCTCCCTCTGGCTTACCCCGTTTGCCTCTGTGGGTACGGTTAGTATGAGGGGGGCGCTTCGATTCAAAGTTTTTGCCACCTCCGTGAGGATGCCTTCCGGGTCCGTTGTGTGTTCCAGGACATCGGTGACTATCGCCCCGTCGAAGGGACCGAGCTCTTTAGAGAGCGAGATCAGGTCCCCCGACTCGTGGTGGAGGTTTCCCTTGATATTGCCGGTCAATTCGGGAATAAGGTTTCTGTCGAGTTTAAGGCCGAAAGTGTCCGATTCGAGATCGATGAGGTTAAGGACTTTATTGAAAAAGGCCGTGTCTACCGTAGACATCCCGGCTACGGCCGCGGCCCGCCTCGCCCGAAAGGGTGAAAAGTCGATATACGTGGTCTCCCCCCTGGTCGAGATCATAAGCCCGGCGAATCCGGATCCGCCGCCGGCATCCAGGATGTGGCCGCCCCACCCCTTGACTATGGGGAAGACCCTCGTCAGAAAAGAGGCCTCCCCCCCGGACGAAAACCCCATCAGGTAGACCATCGAGTAGAGAAACGAGAGGACGCCGCCGCCGATGTTTTCGAGAAACGTCAGCCTGAATGAGTTCCTAAGTTCTCTCGATACCTTCATGGATTCGACGAGGTCGTCCGCCGATTTGCACCCGGCTTCTTTCAACAGTCCGCCCCTTGTATTGTCGTCGAACATGTTAAGTATCGACCTCACAACGAACGGGTAGATTGAAGCCTCCGTATCGTTGTAGGAGAGGCGGCACTCTTCCTTTGCGCCCACCTCCCTTAAGGCCTCGTAGTAGCGAAACGACTCGATTATCCCCTCGGCCCCGTCGGTGGTGAGGGCGCCCTCCCACCCTTCGGCGAGGGATCTCGGGTCGCTCCTTTCGCCTATGACGAACTTCTCTCGCTCCTCTTCCGGAAGCGTCGAGAAATAGTTGAAGAGGATGTTTCCTATCGAGAAGTTTTCTTCCATCATACTTATTTTTTTACCGAGATGACGGCCTGAAAGTAGAGGGTTTCCGGCACGATCTTCTTCAGGATTCCCTCGTCCAGCCGGGATAGGATTTTTATAATCCGATCTAAAATAAGCTTTAGCGGCCTGATTTTTCTGAAGGAGTGGGCGAAGAATTTCATGAGGTTGCCCAGAAAGCCGTATGTAGTAACATCCGCCTCGGCAAAGTCTATCTCTTTTACGATTTTCCGAAGCTCCTCGGGATGAAACGTGGTGATATCAACGGGCGAGTCGAGGGTATCCACGTACTGCTCCTCCACCACCCAGATCGGCTTTTTCCCCTTGAGCCGCTCCCTAATCGTGTAAGGGATGCCCCAGGTGTAGCGCATGATCTTGAAGACCAGCTCTGTGCCGTATCTCGTCGGCTCGAAGACGAGCGCCCTCCCCCCCGGTTTGAGAAGCCTGAAGACCTCGCTCATGACCGCCTCCGGGTGCGGGACGTGGTGGAGGATGGCGTGGCAGGTGATGAAGTCGAAGCTCCCGTCCCTGTACGGCAGCTTCTGGGCGTCGGACAGCGTTAGCCTTACCCTGCCGCCGGCCCCGGCGGCGTTCTTTTCACATGCCTTCAGCATCCCCATCGATATGTCGGAGCCGTGCGCCTCCCCTATCCCTTCAAAGAGGGAGAGGTTCGCCACCGCGGCCCCCGTTCCGCACCCGACGTCCAGGTACTTGTCTATTTTTCCCAGCTTCCCCTTGAGGTATGTGCGGTACTCGGAGACGACCCTCTTCATCTCCTCGACCCCGTACTGTTTGCCCCACTTCCAGTCGTAGATCTCGGCGTCGAACTCGTCGTGGAATACGATATTCGAGCCGGTTATCTCCTCGTCTGTGTATTCTCTATTCTCCTTCTTTTCCGTATCTCTTTTCGGCTTTGACTTGGACAAGATATTCAACCTCCGCTCGATTGTCTTACCGGAATTTCAACGATGAAGGACGCTCCGCCCTCCGGTCGATTCACTATATCTATATTTCCACTGTGGTTTGCGACGATCTTGTGGGTTATTGCGAGACCCAGCCCGGTGCCGGTGCTCTTTGTGGTGAAAAACGGCTTGAATATCTCTCCTATCAGCTCCGGGGGGATCCCCTCTCCCGTATCGCTTATAACGACTTTTACGTATTTTACGTTAGACAGCTCTTCCGTGGACGTGTCAACACCGAGCCTCCCCCCTTTATCCATCGCCTGAATCGCGTTGTAGAAGAGATTCAAGAAGACCTGTCTTAGCTGTGTCCCGTCCGCCTCGATTGCCGGGAGGGATTCATCAAGGTGAATCTCCATCTCTATCCCCCTGGGCATCAGGTCGTCTTCTACGAGGTTCAAGGTGTCGCGGATGATCGAGTTCAGGTCCACCTCCTCGAAGCTCGGCGGGATATCTTTCGGCAGAGACAGGATATTCAGAAGGGTGTGCTCCAGCTTGTGAACTTCTTTGACTATAATGTCGCTGTATTTCTTGAGCTTCTTGTCCTCTTCGGCGTGCTCGGAGAGCTTTCTCGCAAATCCCCCGATGGAGACAAGGGGGTTTCTTATCTCGTGGGCGACCTCCGTTGCCATCTCGCCCAGTCCCACCAGCTTCGCCTGCTGGAGGAGCTTTGCCTGGGCCTCCCTCAGCTCCCGGTTGATCTTCGCCTGGTTCGTGTATAAAAGAGAGTTCTGGATGGCGAGTCCCGCCTGGTTGGCGAACGCCCACAGGAGATTCACATCCTCATCGACAATCGGCTTTCTGTTGAAAACGTTGTCCACCAGCAGTACGCCCAGGGGCCTTTCCATGGCTACGATCGGGACGCAGGCGAACTCCCTGTCCCCCATCAGGATTCTGGCCATCCTCTTGTCGACGTGGGGATTGTTCTCGATGTCGTGGACGATTATCGGCCTGTTTTCCTTGAGCGATTTTACAACGACGTCGTCGCTGTTGCTCAATGAAATATGTATCTTCCTCAGAAGCCTGTTTTGAATCGCGTCCGCCGAGGCGTGCTCATTGAATCCCCTTTCGACCAGCTCCTGAAGCTGATATTTTTTAGTCTCAAGCTCCGCCCATATCCTCCCCGCTTCTTCCATGCTGATAGGCCCGACCCCCATCCTGCCGGAGATGGCCCTTTCGCTTTCGTCCACCAAAAAGAGGGCGGCCCTGTTGAACCCGAAACTCTCGCCCATCGTCACGGTGGTCAGGACGATGTAGAGGAGCCTGTCAAGCTCTATGGTGGTCATCAGGGCGTGGGAGAGGTCGGAGAGGAGCGTTAGCTCAACGACCTTGACCGCCTTCTCCTTTGCGAGCATATCCGCCCTCTCGAAGATGAGGGCGTTTTCGATCGCGACCCCGAAGAGGCTTCCGATGGAGGTGAGGAGCTTTATGTCCTGAAAGGTCGACGTGCGGGGGACGTAACCCCCCACGGACATCGTGCCCAGGGTCCTGTCCTTTGACCGGAGCGGTATTATGATAACCTGGTGAAGCCCCTCCCGCATCAGGGCCACCTCCCTTTCCGGATCGCTGTCGGTTTCTCTGTCGGCCAGATAAGGGACCCCCGTTTTCGCCACCCTTCCCGAGACGCTCCCCTCCAGGGGCATATGCTCGTTTCTCTCGATGTATTCGACGGAGATCCCCACGTGGGCCTTGAGCGTCAGATCCCCCCTCTCCATGTCGGCGATCCTTATAATCCCCTTGTCCATATCCATGACCTCCAGCACCTTGGCCAGGCTGACGTTCAGCAGCTCATCTAACTCTATCGATTCGGAGAGGGTGGTGGATATGGCGTAGAGGACGGAGAGTTCCTTGTTGATGTGGATCATCTCGCTCTTCATCTCCATCTCTTTCGATATATCGTGAATCAGATATACTATGAAGGATCGCTCTCCGTTGTTGTCCCTGACGATCAGGGTTGCAATCCTGATGTTGATCTTCTTGCCGCTCCTTTTCAGCGCAACAAGCTCTCCCTCCCAGCCGCCCCCGGTCTCTCTATCTGTGATCTTTGAGAAGATGTCATCTCCTTCATCCGGTAGAAGTAAGTTTCTGATGTTCAGTCCGGACAATTCGTTGGGCGTGTAGGCGAACATCGACTCCGCCCTCGGATTGGCATATAAGATAACGCCCTCAAGGTCGGTGACGACTATCCCCTCCTTGAGGGCGTTTAAGGTGGATACCAGAAAGTCAAACGGGCCTTTATCCCCGGTGGAAAGGACGAGGGGCGAGACCCCCTTTGCGAAAAGGAGACAGGCCTTTCTCCCCCCTTCCCCCTCCTCCACCCCGTCTTCCGCGGATATCGGGGAGAGGGAAAAGTTTGACCTCAGCTCCTCCCCGTCCTTCTTCAAAAGGAGGAGGTTTATAGTCGAAGGGCTTTCTTCGGAGATGACTTTAAGAAGGGACTCCCTGAGGACGGCCCTGTCCCCCTCCGACACGAATCTGAACAGGGGGAGTCCCAGGATCTCGCTTGACGGGTATCCGATCAGGTTTTCGGATGCGGGATTGATATAGAGGACAAATCCCTCGCCGTCCGTGATAAAAACCGGCTCGGGAAAGCCCTGCAGTACCCCGGCGATCTTAAGGGATCGGATGTCCGTCATCTTGGAGGCCTCTCTTAAGCGCAAGTCCTTTCATTTAAGCGGATTCGGTGAGGGAGGTCTTCTTTATCGCCCTCATGTACAGCTTCTCGTATTTCTTCGCCGAGGCCCGCCAGGAGAAGTCGGCCGCCATGCCGTTTTTGACCATCTTTTTCCAGGGGTCTCTTTTCTCGAAGAGGGAGAGAGCCCTTTTCACCGCGGCCGTCAGGGAGGGGGCGTCGTAATCGGTGAATTTTACGCCGTTTCCCTTCCCCTCCTTCTCGCTGAACTCAATGACGGTGTCGTTAAGCCCCCCTGTCGCCCTTACCACCGGCACCGTGCCGTAGCGCATACTCATCATCTGGTTCAGCCCGCACGGCTCGTAGCGGGAGGGCATGAGGAACATATCGGATCCCGCCTCGACGAGATGGGCGAGGCGGTTATCGTAGGCCAGCTTGACCCCCAGCTTCGTGGGGTACTTCTTGCCGAGGGTGATCAGTAGCTCGTGGAACTTCTTCTCCCCGGTGCCCAAGATTACCATCATGAGCTCCATCGACATGAGCTCCTCCATCGATTCCGCGAGGATGTCGAAGCCCTTCTGCTCGGCCAGCCGGGAGATTATCCCGATCAACGGTGCCTCCATCTTCTCGGGGAGGTAAAACTCGTTCAGGAGCGCCTTTTTGTTCTCCGCTTTTCCTGAGGGGTCCTTTGCCGAGTAGTTCTTTGCGATGAGTTTATCCGTCTGGGGATTCCACTCCTCGGTGTCTATCCCGTTCACGATCCCGAAGAGGTCCTTTTTCCTCTTCCTCAATATACCGTCGAGGCCGAACCCGTCCTCTATCGTCTGGATCTCTTCCGCGTACCTCTCGCTCACGGTGTTTATAACGTCGGAAAAGACTATCCCCGCCTTCAGGAAGTTAATCTTGTCGTAGAACTCGATCCCCTCCGGGGTGTAGTACTCCCAGCCGACGCCGACGAGCGGCATGTCGTGGTGCCAGAAGAGTCCCTGATAGCCGAGGTTGTGGACGGTGAGCACCGACGATGTCTTGCTGAAATGGGCGTCGTCTTTGTACAGGCTTTTTAGATAGAGGGGAATCAGGGCCGTCTGCCAGTCGTTTACGTGGACGATGTCCGGCCGAAAATCGACAAGCTTAAGCGACTCTAGGACGCCCCGGGAGAAGAAGATGAACCTCGATGAGTTGTCGAGATAGTCGGAACCGGTTTTGGGGTCTTGGTAGAGCTTGTCTCTAAGGAAAAACTCGTCGTTCTCGATAAGAAGGGTTTTGACGCCGTTGTGGGCCGTTTCGAGGACGCCCCCCTTTGCCTCCCTCTCCCCCAGGGGGATTGACAGTTCCCCATCGATCCTCTTTAGCTCGAAGCCCTTTTCCACTACGGACTTGTACTTGGGTATGATTAGCCTTACCTCGTGTCCCATCTCGGCGAGCTCTGCGGGCAGAGCCCCGGCGACGTCCGCCAGCCCTCCCGTCTTGGCAAAGGGGACCGCCTCGGGTGATACGACGGCAATCTTCATAGCTGGACCTCCCTCAGAAAGCGGGCGGCGTCCTCCGGGGGGGTCGGGTTGATGTAGAAGCCGGAGCCCCACTCGAAGCCGGCGACCTTGGTCACCCTCGGCATCACCTCGATGTGCCAGTGGTAGATTTTGCTCACGTCGCCGATGTGGGGGTCGTTGAAGGGGGATGTGTGGAGGATGTAGTTGAAGGGGGGGTCTTTCAGGGCCTTTTTCAGCCGTCTCAGCGTCTCCCCCAGTATCTGAGCCAGTGATTCATATACCTCTCTTTCCCCCTCCTCGTAGCGGGGCATGTGTTGTTTGGGGAGGATCCAAGTCTCGAAGGGGAAGCGGGGCGCGTACGGCGCGATGGCCACGAACAGCGGATTTTCAGATACCAGCCTGGCCCTCTGGGAGAGCTCCTGGGAGACTATGTCGCAGAAGATGCACCGCTCCTTGTAGGAGTAGTAGCGCTTTGCCCCCTCTATCTCCCGCTCCAGCCTGCTGGGCACCTCCGGCAGCGCTATCAGCTGGCTGTGGGAGTGCTCCAGGGACGCCCCCGCGACGCTCCCCTGGTTTTTGAAGACCATGACGAAGCGAAAGCGGAGGTCCTTCTTCAGGTCGCTTATCCTCTCCTTGTACGCGATCATAACGTCTGTGATCCTGTTTAAAGGCATATCCGCCATGTCCTCGTCGTGGTTGGTGGTCTCGATAATTACCTCGTGGGCGCCCACGCCGTTCATCTTGTCGTAGAGCCCGTCCCCGCTCCGGTTCAGCTCCCCCTCCACGATCAGCGCGGGAAACTTGTTCGGGACGACCCTCAGCGACCAGCCGGGACTGTTCGGGGCGGTTCCCTCCTCCCGAAACGCCATGATCTCCTTGGGAGTCTTGTCCTCGTTTCCGGGATCGAAGGGGCAAAACCCTCCCCTTCGCTCGTTGCTCTCCTCCATAAAATCGACGGGCCTCTTTCCCCGCTCCGTGGATATGATTACCCATCTCTCAACGATCGGGTCTTTCCTCAGCTCCGGCATCAATCTCCTCCTTTTTTATCCTCCCAGAGGGAGACGTCGAGATCGGGAAACGGGGTGTCCTTCTTCTCGAGATCCCCAACAAGCTCCCAGTCCCCGGTGGTCGGCTCCTCGCCGTTTGTTATCAGCTCCGCGATTCTCAACAGCTTCTTGAAGTCGTTGAAGTGCTCCGAGAAACGCATCTCCGCGTAGTCCCTGGCGGCCCAGGTGGAGATCAGAAACTGCCAGTCGGAGCTTTCCATTAACAGGAGCTCTCTCCCCATCTGGCTCAACACCCTCTTGAGCCCCGGGTCTTTCGTGTCGGCGCATCTGTCCGCAAGCTCGATCATCTTTCCCTCCGCCTCGTAGATATGCTTCCACGTCCAGCGGGTCCAGTCGTTGAACCATATCCAGTGAAACCCCCCCTCGCCCCAGGAGCCCTCCGGGATGGAGATGGCCTTTTCCGGGGGGCGATTTTTGTAGTACTCGGAGAGGGTCGTGAGGCCGACGTTGGGATCTTCCGAAAGCTCCTTCAAGACGTGGTAGATGAAGTTGGGCCCCTCGAACCACCAGTGGCCGAAGAGCTCCGTGTCGTAGGGGGCGGTGATTATCCCCGGCCTCCCGAAGTTGTCCCTGTAGTCTTTCAGAGTCCCTCTTACGAGACTTACGAAATGGGAGGCGTTCTCTTTCACCCGCTCCGGGATGATGTCCGGGTTATATAACTCCTTGTCCCCCAGATCCACCTTCGGGCCGGTGACCTTCCAGTAGCGGTTTCCTCCGGGGAAGTGCTTCTTGTGAAAGTCGAGGTAGTTGCCGTCCCCGGGGTAGCCGTGCTCGCCGCTCCAGACGACGATGGCCGTCTTCGGGTCCCGGGTGAAGACCGCGGCCCCCTTGTCCGGGGCGTCTCCTCCGGGGGATACGACCATATAAGACTCGTAGGGGGTGCGGGGCTCGTCCACCTCGGTCTCCTTGTATTCAGAGGCGAACCGCTCCCATATCTCCCTCAGTCCCCCGAACCGGTCGAGGTAGGCACCGATCGCCTTTCCCCCCTCGAGGAGGTGGGAGTCGGTGATGAAGTAGTCTATCCCCTCGTCGCTTAAGACCTCCTCGACGCCCGCTCTCTTGTATCCCGGCCCCATCCCCTCCACCGGAAACTCCCAGAAGTAGGAGGGCCGATAGGCGCATTCCGGAAGCCAGATGCCGGAGGGGGGCCTCCCGAAGTGTTTTTTATGAGTCTCGACGCCCAATCGAACCTGGGCCCGAACGGCCCTGTCGTAGCCAAGGAGGGGGAGGTAGCCATGGGTGGCGGCGCAGGTGATTATCTCTATCGCCCCCTCGTCCTGGAGCCTCGCAAACTCCCCCACGATGTCCAATTTGTACCTGTCCCTGAAGCTCTCCAGTACCTCCGTGTAGAATATCTTCCATCCCTCGGCGATGTGTCGAAGGCCGAGTTCCCCCCTCCTGCCGAAGTCCTCGATGTCGTTTTCGGAGGTCTCGATCTTGTCTTCGAGATACGAAACAAAGGTATCCTTGAAGATCCGGGAGGCGAGCTGCTCGGCGAGGATCGGGGTTATCCCGATCGTGGCCTTGGGCATGGTCCCCTCGGAAACGAGGCGGTTGAAGACGTTAAGCAAGGGCACGTAGGTCTCGGCCGCCGCCTCGAAGAGCCAGTCGGTCCCGTGGGGCCACCGGCCGTGAAACAGGACGTAGGGCAGGTGGGAATGGAGGACGAACGTAAAGACTCCCCCGCTTCCCCCCCCTTCAGCTTTTTTCTTCTCTTTCAATTTTTTGTTTCCCCCTTTCTCCTCTTGGACAGCCTTGAAAAGGAAATGGTAAGGCCCAGTTTGTGTACCTTCCCCGGCCGGAGCGTTACCTTAAAGATCGGTATCAGCGCGCTTCCCTGATAGGTCCTCTCGAGCCCACCCTCCGACTGGGACGCGGTCTCCACGCCGAAGTAAAGGATATCTACGGGATCGGTCGTTTGAATCGAGACCGTAAAGCCGTCGTACTCGTTTACTAGAGAGAAGGTATCGACGCCCTTTATCGTGCCCCGCTCCTTTAAGAGGACCTTATCGCCGCTCGGATACGTGAGGTACCGCATCGGGTCTTCTCCCCCCAGCAGCGTGAAGTTCAGCTCCGGGGCGAAGAAGAACGTCGACTCCCCGCCCCCCAAGCTTGTTAGACTATATTTAACATTTAACGACGGCCCCCCGACACTCACATTATACACTTTTTTTATCTCGATAGGAAACTGTTCCTGAGATATTTTGACCTCTCCCCTTTTTTTTAGGGAGACCACCACCGCCTCCTTTCCTGCTGCGTACTTTTCTACCTCGTAGGCCCCGTCGGAGAAGCCGCCAACCTCTTCGTACGACTCCTTGACGAGCTCCTCGACCTTGGGCGGTTCGGCGAAAATCCGGTCGATGAAGGAGTACCTCTTGTTGCGGTCGTAGGCGAGGAGGTTGAACAGGCCCTCCTCCTTTACGACGATCCTGTCGTGGATGGAGGCCGGGGTCTCCCCCCCCTCCCCCTCCGACCCCTCCTCTTCGCTCGACCGTCTCGCCTCCTCGTGGTAGGCCTCGAACCTGCGGGAGAGGGTGTTTGTCAGGCAGAAGTCGAAGTCCCTGAGGTCCAGGTGGTAGAGCGCCCCTCCCTCCGTCGGGGAAATGTAGGCGGTAAGCGACTCGGTTCCGACGAGGATCTCCTCGGCCCCGTCGGCGTTTATATCGATTACCTCCAGCACGGGGAGGTCTTTTCCGTCGATGATCCTCTCCGCCCTTATGAGGTTCTCGAAGACGGCGTGGCGGAGGTAGTTGAGGTAAAGCCCCCCGAAGAGGCCGTGCCAGTAGGCGCAGTTGCACTGGGAGGCCATCAGGTAATCGTAGGCCTTGGATAGATTCTTTTTCGGGACGGTCTTCTTTCCGTCTGCGGCGGCCGCTATCAGGGACTGGAGCTTTTTGCTGACGTGGTGCATCCTCTTTTGCATGTTGTTCGACTCCGGGTACTTTGTGAGGAAGTTGTTGAAGAATCCACCCCTGATGAAAGGCCTCGCCTCTTCGACCAACCCGAAGTCCTCAATCTTTTTTACAACGCCCTTGTATTTCAGGATAGCCCTTGGGGGCAGCGCCCACTCGGTCATCTCCTGGTAGCTCGCGGTGGGAAGATATATTCTCCCCGCAGGCGGGTATTTCTCCATATACTCGGAGAAGGTCATCAGGTTTATCCAGTTGGAGTTTTCCTTGAGCGCCGTAAAGAACTTCTCGAGCCAGCCGTCGTCGTAGACCCACTCGTACGTCCCGGGCCAGAGGCCGAACTTCTCGCCGTCGTCGCCGTAGACGATGCCGGCATCCGGCTTCATCTCTGCGACCTCCTTGAGCCTCGCGATAGTCTCTTCCACCTCTTCGAAGGGGATGGTGTACCTCAGCCCCCTGTCGATCGGAAATACCGCGAGAGCATATCCCGAGTGCTCCGTTATATAGTAGCCGAAGAGCTCCTCGTCGGATAGGCCGGAATAGCGAAAATGGGTGTCGTCGAGAAGAGTGTACTTTATCCCCGCCGGGCCGGTTATGCGGGGAAGCGTCGGCTCCCAGACCCTCTCGGCCAGCCACATCCCGTTCGGGCGGCTGCCGAAGTTTTTCTTTATGTAAGTCGACATCTTGTCGATCTGCCTTACAGCGTCGACTTCCGGGATGATAGGGATTACCGGCTCGTAATAGGCGCCCCCCATTATCTCCACCTGCCCGTTCGATGCGAGATTTCCAAGCTTCTCGATATACTCCGGTCTGTTGGCCTCGATCCAGTCCAAAAGCGGCCCGGTGTTGTGGATCGTGAGCCTTATCTCCGGGTGTTCGATAAGGAGGTCCAAAAACCTGTTGTAGGAGCGCTCGTAAGCGCCCTCGAAGACCCAAGGGAAATTCCCCACAGGCTGGTGGTTGTGAATCCCAATTATTAGGTTTACTCCCATTTAAGCGCTCCAGTTTATCATCTCGAAGTCCTCCCCCGGGACCCTGAGGGCGAGCACCCCCCGCCGGGGATAGCGGGCCAACCCGATGCCGTCCGTCGTGATCTTGAGGTAAAAGTCGAACGGGTCTCCCTCCTTGAGGCCGAGGGCGGAGAACTTTACGGAGAACTCCGCCACCGAGTCGACCCCGACGGTATCCGCCTCCCCTCTCTTTTCGTATTGTCCGTCGTCGATGCGGGAGGAGAGGGTGTATTTGCCGACACCCCTTCTCAGCGGGAACTCTATCCTGAACGACCTTTCCCCCCTGACATAAAACGCCGCCCCCAGCTCCTCGTCGAAGAGATCGGGATCGGCCACGTCGAACCTTATGTAGAGGTCGTCGACCGAAAAACCGAAGTAGAGGCTCTCCACGATCGACTTCCCGCCGAACATGGTGCCCATGATCGGGTTGCACTCGTACTTCCCGGCATCCGCCCACTCGTAAAAGTCGTCTATTTCCCCGTTGATATTCGGCTCGATAAATCCGACCGGCGGGATTACATCGAACTCCCTCGCCTTTCCCGATATGGGATATGAGAGGATGTCCGGGGGCTCCACTCCCGTAAGGCGGAATACGCTCTTCAGGTTCTCCCGAAAGAGGGAGTCGAACTCGTCGGTGAGGTCGGTGTGAAAATCGTCGCCGAACCACCAGAACCAGTCGCTCCCCTCGGCGGTGTATAGGGCGTCTCCGGCCGCCTTCAGGCTATCAGGGGAGACGCCGGCCCCGCCTTTTTCCTCGATCTCGACGAGGTGTTTTCTGGCGAGCGAGACCATATCCCAACCCCTGTTGTCCTCCGGGTGGCCGATCCACACCCCGAAGTTGTGGTTTATCCATGAGCCGGAGTGGAGGCGGTCGATGGTCTTTGCCGGCGGGTTCCGGTCGATGTAATCCCCGATCGTCGTGGGCGCGGCGAGGATTTTTCCCTCTCCCCCCGTCAGCGCCCCGTATATCCCCCTCAAAAAGCCCTCACCGCCGTCCATGTACCCCTCCCACGGGTTTTCGCCGTCGAGGATTACCGATATGAGGGTAGGGGCGTCCCCCCTCTTTTCCACGATCCTGTTTATCTGCCTTATGAAGTCGGCGGCGGCCCTCTTCGGGTCGTTGCTGGCGTAGGAGAAGCCTATCAGGTCGGAGAGCCTCCTGTCCCGAAAGACGATATTTACGCTGCTTCCCTCGTGGGCCGCGATGTAGGGCGTATAGATATCCGGCCTCTTTTCCTCCCCGCTCCCCTCTATGTGGGAGTGAAAAAGGACATCCTGATCCGTCGCCGTCCACTCGACCCCGAAAGATTTCATGATCGGAATAACCTCCGGGGAGACGGAGCCCTCCGGGGGCCACACCCCCCTGGGCCTTATCCCCACCTGCTCCTCGAAGTATCGAAGGCCGAGCTCCACCTGCCCCCTTGCGTCCTCTACATTCGAAAACCTCCCCGGCAGCGAGACGTCCGGCATCGCCCTCCTTGCCGATTCCGTGTCGATGAGGAGGGGTAGGATCGGGTGATAATAGGGGCTCGTCGTGAGCTCCACGATCCCCTCGTCCGAGGCCCTCTTGTATAGGGGGATAAGTTTTTTCATCACATCGATCTGCGCCTCGATGATCGCCCTTTTGTCCTCTTCAGTGAAATCTCTACCCTTTTTGAGGAGTCGGCCGATTTCTTCGTATTGCCTCCTCATGAAATAACCGCACCAGGTCAGGTTGAAGAGGGCCTGGAGATCCGTGATGTCCCTCTCCGAGAATCGGGAGGCGAGGGTCTCGGGGTTCTCCCCGTCCGGGTTGTTGCCCCGGATGATCAAAAGCTCCCGGTAGCGGGGGTACGGGTTGACCTGGGTCTCCCACCGGTTCATGAAGAAGTTCCTGATGATGAAGACCTTCTCCTGCAAAGTCAGGTCGGCCGGATTTTTGAGCGTCAGGTCGATGTAAACATCTTTTTTTGGGTCGAACGGCTCTTCGGTGTAGTCGACGATCTGGGAGATGAGGGACGGGACGAGATTTACGTTCATCCTCATCTCCGGGTATTCGAGGGCCAGGCGAACCATATCGTAATACCCCTTAGCCGAGTGGAGCCTAACGAAGGGGAGGAGGAAGTCTCCCGTTTTTGGGTCTTTGTACGAGGGCTGGTGCATGTGCCAGAGAAAGGCGACATGTGCCGTCCTTTGGGATCGGGAGCGCTTCAATTCTACCTCCCGCTGTAGCTGATGAGGGGTATTCCCCCCTCCCTGATGTTCGGGCTGGAGCCAATCTCTACGATCTCCCTCGTGAGGGATATCGTAAATTCCGTTTCGGCCTCTTTCGAGAGCCTGAAGATGGGGGTGATCTTTGCCCCGGACTGGTGGTAGCCCAGACGGGAGTGGTCATCGAAGACATAGTCCTTGTAGAACTGGTGGACGGCGGGCGAGATGTCCATGTCCTCCATCAGCTTCGAGGTCTTGCCGGAAAAGCGGTATGTGTGGATGTCGTAGAAGCTGCCGTAGAGGGGGGTCTTTATGGTGAGGACGTATTTGACCTCCTCCGGCAGGAAGATCGTCTCCGTGATGTCCCTCTGGGCGAAGCCCCCGTTTTTCGGAAAATCCGTGACCTGATAGTTGAGGGCTATCTTCTTTTCTATGTCGCTTCCGTTTATCTTGATAAAGGAGTCGAGCACCCCGTCAATGTCGTCTGCGGGGGTGACGGAGTTCACCAGCTCCGGCATGAACAGGACGTCGTTCCAGGCCGGGTCCTTTTCGTCCTTAAGCTTCGTTACGGTGAACTTGACGTGAAACTCGTCGTCGAATACGGTAAATGTCTTCTTGAGGGAGACGGGAAGTTTCCTTCCGTCGCCGAGGTCGAGGTCTTGTTTGGCTTGAACTGTTACCGTCAGCTTCTCTCCGCTGGCAGAGTAATCAACAAGCTCGAATATCTCGTAATCGAAGGAGCCGACCATCCTGATCTCTCCCGTGTCGCTCTTGACGGCGAGGTTCGCCCGATAGGCGTCGCGGCAGTACTCGACTCGGGAGTCGTCCTCGAGGAAGACCCTCAGCTCGCTGTCCGGCTCCGTGTGGATGAGGCACTGGCTGTAAAAGCCCGTGGCGGGAAACATCGGCATCTCGGTTACGAGGGTCTCGGCTGAGGCCAGGATCTTCTTGAAATTCATCCCCTTGAAGTAGGGCGAGTGTATCTGGTGGTGGATGACCGTCCCCGCGACCTTCGATATGACGAGGTACTGCTGGTCGGTGTTGATGACCACCTCGTCGTTTCCGTCGTAGTCCCAGTCCACGATCTCCATCGTCGTCCTGGGGAACAGCCCCCAGGTCTCGGTGATCTCCGAGAGGAGATAGTCGGCGAGCCTGTCTGCAATGGCGATGTAGGCGAGCCCCGTCAGGTCGTAGTAGGTGCAGGAGCCGAAGTTCGGGTGCCGGGAGGCCCAGCGGGGGTCTTCCTGATAGGTGATGTTCCTTATGGTGTGGATCAGGTCGTAGGCTTTTAAAATGTCCTCGTCGTAATACTCCGCCAGAAATATCCTGATAAAATCGTACCTGTTCCTCGATGACAAGACCCTCGGCGTGATCTCCGACATCAGGATGTGGGAGCTGTTTCCCTTGTCCTCGAGCTCTTTGGCAACCCGATCGAGGACGACCTTTTCCACCCTCTCCTGCGCCTTTTCCAGGTCCCTGAGGCACGAGATGACCCTCCTCAGCTTCGGGTCTCCGAAGGTCACGCCCCTGATCCCCCGCTTCATCGTCCAGCTCTCGAACTCCTGATAGCTTGTGCTCGTCTTCATCGGGTACGTGTCTATGTAGCCGTACTTTTCGAAATATTCCCTCAACGTGGTGAAGGAGGTGTCCTCCGACTCCGTAACGATCCTGAAGAACTCCTCCATCCACTCCCGGTCGGCCACAGGATCCCGGCTCCACTGGCCGAAGAGCTCCGCGTCGTTGAAAATGAACATCAGGGGAGGGATGTCCTTGTTCGATTTTTTCCTTATCAGGTCCGCCGCCACCATCGCCTTGTTTCTGATCATCTCCAGGTACTCCGCCGGCGTATAGGTGGGGTCCGGGCCGAAGATGGGGCGCCTCTTCAGGAGGAAATAGCGCATCTCGCTGTGGATGGGAGCCACGTAGAACGGTTTTCCCAGTATCTCGTCCCTGTAGACCGTAAAGAGGGCGTCCTCCTTGAAGTAGGGCATGGTGGACTGGAGGGCGGGGTCGATCACCCCGAAGTGCTTGAGGCTCAGGTTTCCCTCCTCGTCCGAGGAGGCGATATCTGATGTGAAGAAGGTCTCCACGTCGAGGTAATAGATGGGAAGCGCCCCCAGGTCCTCCATCCCGGTGGAGAGCTGGTAGAGGAGGACCTCTCCCACCTCCCTCTCGACTATGTGGAAGCCGTCCCACTCGCTTGCGGGAACGCCGAAGAACCTGTCGGTGGCGATGCCGTATCTCACCATCTGGAAGTGGGTGTCGTCCATCCTGGAGGATAGCTGGGGAAAAGACTCGTCTATGAGCCCCCCGACGATCTTCACCTTTCCGGCGTTAACCTGGGCCTTCATCCGGTTAAGGAAGTCGATCTCTCTCCTGGAGGCGTAGTTTATCAGGGGGCCGGAGATATGGAAGTTCAGCTTCAATCCGTCGAAGCCTCCCCCCTTCCCCTCGAGCATCTCCATCATCGGGTAGTAGCAGTTGGCGAAGACCTCATCCCTCACCGCCTGAAGCTGGAAGTGGGGCTGGTGGAAGTGGAGGCAGAGGTTTATGTAGAATCTCTTCGGTGATTGCTTCGAAGATTGATATAGAGAGTTTTTCGGCATTTTTAAATACTTGAGCGTCCTTTTAGGTTAATCGTCCATAAAAAAAGAATTATACTCCCCGAAGTTTAATGTGTCAAGGGAAACGGGGCTCTCAAGATGGTTTGTTTTGGGAGGTCTGTGTGAGGGAAAACTCCGATTTATCGACCTTTTTTACGTTAGGTCGTTCAACAAGT